>JAZNRN010000063.1:0-3826 GCA_045590775.1 Acutalibacteraceae bacterium | reverse complement strand
GGATTTTTTTACCGCTTTTTTGTCAAAAATATAATTGGTGATTATATGAAAAACGTGTTGTATTCAAAAATTTTTGCACGAAGAAGTGCCACTTGCTTTTTCGTGCTTTCATTACTCTTTCTTTTCACAATTATGAGGATTACGGTTTTGGCTTCAAAGGATTACTCAAAAATGATTGAAAACCAAAATTACAAAAGACTTTACGTCTCGACGCTTCGTGGCACAATTTACGATTGTAATAATATCCCCATTACCAACAATCAAAAAAAGATTTTTGCAGCCGTTTTTCCATGTGAAGAGTCTATTAAAAAGGTTACTGAAATTTTAAAAGGTAAAGAAAAGGAAAATGCTTTAAAGCAATTAAAAGAAGGTAAAGCTGTGCTGCTAAATCTTAAAGAAAAAATTGATTGCAAAGGCTTTTATTGTGAAAGCATATATGATACAAGCAACAAAAATGCTATTCACACAGTAGGCTATACCGACTCTGAAAACAAGGCAGTAAGCGGTATTGAAAAAGCCTATGACCACATACTCAACCTTAATTACAGGGCAGAATTTGTTTTTGAAGCCGATGCAAAAGGTCACCCACTTAAAGATGCAACACCTGAGTTTTTAAACAATGCCGATTATCTCGGCACCGGGGTTGTGACGACCATTGATTTAGAAATTCAAAAAATCATAGAAAAATATTCTGAAAATATCGAAAAAGGTGCAATCATCGTTGCCGACAGTAAAACCTCAAAAATAAGAGCAATCGCCAGCTTTCCCACCTTTGATTTAGAAAACAGTAACACTCTTAAAAGCCTTGAAAATTCTCCCTTTTTAAATCGTGCTGTAAATTCTTATAACATTGGCTCTGTCTTTAAGCCCTGCATTGCGGCGGCAGCAGTCGAAAGCTCAAAAGGAAGCTTTCTTTATAACTGTGTTGGAAAATGTAAAATTGAGGACAGATATTTCAAATGTCATGAAGCCAACGGTCACGGACTTACCGACCTTCAACATGGTCTCGCAAATTCCTGTAACACATATTTTTACAATTTAGCCTTTTCAGTTGGAAGCAGTAATATTTATAATACAATTAAAAATTTGAAATTTGGCTCACGCTTAAAGCTGTGTGAAAACATTTATACAAACGAAGGTAATTTACCGGAAAAAATAAAGCTTCAAAACAAAGCAAATCTTGCCAATTTAAGCATCGGGCAAGGAGAACTGCTTTTATCCCCCATCGCTCTTTTAAATCTTTATTCCGCAATTGCAAGAGAAGGGCTTTACTACACACCCTCTTTAATAGAAGGTACCCTTAAAAACCGAAATTTCACAGAATATGATATAGGTTTTCCTACACGTGCTATGGAAAAAGAAACCGCCGAAATTTTAAGAAAAGATTTGAAAGAAATTTTTGTAAGCGGTACTGCAAAGGACTTTCGCCCAGATACTACAACCGCCGCCGGCAAAACAGCCACCGCTCAAACAGGCAAGTTTGAAAACGGAAAAGAAATTTGCTCAAGCTGGTTTTGCGGTTTTTTCCCTTTTGAAAACCCAAAATATACAGTAATCGTTTTTTCAGAGGATAGCCTTTCACAAAATAAACCCTGCGCCCAAATTTTTTCAGAAATAGCGGATAAGATAACCCAAAAGGATATGAATTAGTGCGAAAGTAAACATTATATAAAATCCGGTGCTGACGATATATCAAGCCTACAGACTTGATTACAAAAAAGAACGAAGATTCCTCTTCGTTCTTTTTTGTACATATTATTTGCAACGCATATTAAATTTGCTATATTCAAATAACCGTTATTACCAGATTGATGCAGGTATATCATACCATATAAACAAAATTGCCAAACCGATAAACGCAAAATTAACGATAAATGCGATTGCTTTCCTTTGTGAAGTTGAATTTTTATCAGAGACAATGAGAAGACTTACAATAATAGCTGCAAAAATCGGAATAACAGTTAAGATTGGCTTTGTGTCACTATCAATACCGATTAGCCTTCTATTTTCGACCATATTTTCCAAAGAATAATATGTTTGCTGGGTGAAATATCTTATAAGAAAAGATATTAGAGCACTTATAATGGAAACCGCATACGAAAAATCTATCCTATCACTTGATGTTGATGTTGATTTTGCTTTAGGATTGCTTTGAAAATTCGGCTGAACCGCTGTGCCAAATGCTGTTCCACATTTCGTGCAAAATTTACTTCCTTCTACAATAACCTGCCCACACAAAGGACAACAGTTTACATTTTGATTGAACTGTAAAGCAAGTTTTTCGCCACAACCGGAACAAAAAGCTGCACCCTCAACAATTGGTGTTTTACATTTTGGACATATCATAATCCGCTATTCCTCCTGTCTTTTGACTACAATGTTGTTAATAAACCAACCAATAATACTGCCATATTCTAAAATTTATTACCTTGCTATGAATGTTTATTGACCGATATTGGTTAATATTATTATATACCATAATCGGTTATTATGTCAATAGGGAGGATTGATAAAATTATGATTTCCTATGATAAATTATGGCAAACTATGAAAAAAAAGGGAATTACACAATATAAACTTATAAAACAATATAATGTTAGTCCCGCCCAAATCACTAGATTAAAAAGAAACGAGAGTGTAAGCACACATACAATAGAATTGTTTTGTAAGATTTTGAAATGCAATGTTGAAGACGTTATGCAATATAAAGAAGATGAAGATATATAAAAATCCGTAAACAGAAAAAGTAGGTATCAATTCAAAATTGATACCTACTTTTTTTATATATTTTCTTGAGGCAAATCACGGGCAAAAAAGGTAAATTTGGGGTAAACTCAATATTTTTCACCTTTTCAAGTCCCGCAAACCCGCATAAATAAAGGGTTTTGTTAGTCGATCGGCTTCATTGTGGGGAAAAGGATTACTTCTCGAATAGTATCGGAATTTGTAAGGAGCATTACTGCTCTGTCGATACCGATACCCATACCGCCTGTAGGAGGCATACCATATTCCATAGCGGTGAGGAAATCCTCGTCGAGCATTTCAGCTTCATCATCGCCTCTATCACGAAGCTCTAACTGTTTCATAAAGCGTTCACGCTGAACAATCGGGTCATTAAGCTCGGAATATGCGTTTGCAAGTTCAGAATGACAAACAAAAAGTTCAAAGCGCTCGGTAAGTCTTGGGTCCTCAGGAGAAGCCTTTGTAAGAGGAGATACCTCAACAGGATACATTGTAATAAATGTAGGTTGAATAAGCTTTTCCTCTACCCTTTGGTCAAAGGTAGCGTAAAGTGCGTTACCCCAGGTTTTATCTGCAGTATCAGCAAGCTCAACGCCGATTTTTTCGGCGGCAGCCACTGCCTCGGCATCATCGGTAATTGCGCCGAAATCGATACCTGCGTATTCCTTAACAGCATCAACCATTGTGAGTCTGCGCCAACCGGGAGCAAGGTTTATTTTCTCGCCCATCCACTCAACCTCATAGGTGCCGTGAATTTCCATTGCGGCGCCCGAAATAATACCCTCTGCAATATCCATCATATCGTGGAAATCGGCATAAGCCTGATACAATTCAACTGTTGTAAATTCGGGATTATGTTTGGGGTCCATACCCTCGTTTCTGAAAATTCTGCCGATTTCGTAAACCCTGTCCATACCGCCGACAATAAGTCGCTTTAAGGGAAGCTCGGTAGCAATTCTCATATACTTGATAAACTGTGAACGAACAACAAAGTTGCGCTTAACATCATCGTTCATAATAAGGTCAACATATCTTTGACGGAAGCGCAAATCGTTATTTGTAAGACCGTGGAACTTTTCAGGGA
>JAZNRN010000062.1:0-48093 GCA_045590775.1 Acutalibacteraceae bacterium | reverse complement strand
AAGCACCTAAAAAAGATAAATTTTTAGTGGGATAAAAGACGAAAAGACACGGTGATGCTGACGCATACCGTGTCTTTTTAACACATTAGACCGCAAAAATTTACTTTTTTAGGCATTTCGTCCTTAAGAGTACGTTCCGTTAGTGCTGTTTTTTAAATATTTATGCTTCCATTAAGCTTCTGAATTCATCGCCTGAAATCTTTTCCTTTTCAAAAAGAATTTTAGCAACCTCGTGAAGCTTTGGCATTGCATTATTAAGAAGGTCTAATGCCTTTTTGTATTGCTTCATAACAACCGACTCAATTTCTTCATCGATTACAGCAGCAGTCTTTTCAGAATAGTTTGGAGTTGAAGAAAAATCTCTTCCTAAAAATACTTCATTACTATCGTCGCCGTAGGCTACAAGACCCAATCTGTCGCTCATACCGAATTTTGTGACCATTTTACGGGCTAAATCGGTAGCTCTTTCAATATCATTTGAAGCGCCTGTACAAACATCATCTTGGGTTAATTGTTCGGCAGCACGACCGCCCAAAAGTGAACAAATCTGTTCAAGCATTTGATTTTTTGAGGTATGTCCCTTTTCAACAGTCGGCAAATACATTGTATAGCCTGCAGCCATACCACGCTGAATAATAGAAATTTGATGAACGGGGTCCTGCGTCGGCAGAAAATATGAAACAACGGCGTGACCCGCCTCGTGATAGGCGGTAACCATTTTGTCCTTATCGCTTACAATATGTGATTTCTTTTCAGCACCCATTACAACCTTAATGGTAGCTTCCTCAATTTCCTCTTGAGTAATAGCCTTTTTCTTATGTCTGACAGCAAGTAATGCCGCTTCATTCAAAAGGTTTGCAAGGTCGGCTCCCGTAAAGCCGGAGGTGGATTTGGCAATAGTTGCTAAATTCACATCAGGGCCTAAAGGCTTTCCACGTGAGTGAACCTTTAATATTTCCTCTCTGCCCTTTACATCAGGATAATTAACGGTAATTTGTCTATCAAAACGTCCCGGACGCAAAAGCGCCTTATCAAGTATATCTGGGCGGTTGGTTGCAGCCATAACAATTACACCCTCATTAGCTCCAAAGCCGTCCATTTCTACCAACAACTGATTAAGGGTTTGCTCTCTCTCGTCGTGACCGCCACCGAGACCTGCACCCCTTTGACGACCGACAGCGACAATCTCATCTATGAAAATAATAGCGGGAGCTTCCTTTTTAGCTTCTGCAAAAAGGTCACGCACACGTGAAGCACCTACACCTACAAACATTTCCACAAAGTCAGAACCCGAAATCGAGAAGAAAGGCACTCCCGCCTCACCTGCAACCGCACGTGCAAGCAGTGTTTTACCTGTACCGGGAGGTCCAACAAGAAGTACACCTTTAGGGATTTTAGCTCCTAATTCGTTATACTTTTTATGGTCCTTGAGGAAATCAACAATTTCAGCCATTTCTTCTTTTTCTTCATCTGCACCGGCGACATCAGCAAAGGTGGTTTTCTTTTTGCCGTTATCCTTCCTTGCCTTTGATTTGCCGAAGCCCATTGTTTTATCATTACCGATAGAACCCATTTTTTTGGACATAAACACCCAAAAAACTATCATAATGACAACTATTAAGATAGTCGGAATAAGACTTACCAACCAAGAGCCTTCTCCGCCTCTTTCATATTCTACATCAATTTTTTTAGCATTTTTATCGGGATTTGAATTGATTTGCGAAATTGCCTCGTTAACATCCTCATAAAAAATGCCCGGGTCTGCAACAGTATAATTGTAATCCTTGTTGTCCTCACGCTTTGTATATGTGAGTTCACCGCTGTAAAGATTAAGATTGAGCTTTGATATCTCATTATTCTTAATCATTTGAACTATGTCAGAATGGATTACGTTTTCAGTAGTTTCCTGTACTCGAGATACTGCAACTACTGTCAAAATCAACACAATCGGTATTCCGAGATACAATAAAATGTTTCTAATATTCTTCTTCAAGAGTCTTCTCCTTTCCTATGCCTTATGAATAAACTTCGGGAGATAAAACTCCGACATAGGGTAAATTTCTGTATTTTTCGTTGTAGTCAAGACCATAGCCGACAACATATTCATCGGGAATAACCTTACCTACATAATCAGCTTGAATATCTGCCTTTCGATTTGCAGGCTTATCAAGAAAAGCGCAAACCTTTAAACTGTTGGCATTTCTATCCATCAAAACTTTTTTAAGATATGAAAGCGTTACACCCGAATCAAGTATATCCTCTACCACTAAAATATCACAACCATCCGGGTCAACATCAAGGTCTTTTTTAAACTTAACAACACCCGTAGTTTTTGTTCCGCTGTAAGAAGAAACCGATAAAAAGTCAATCTCGCAGTCACAAGTGATTTCACGCATAAGGTCGCCCATAAATACAACTGCACCCTTTAAAACGCTCACTAAAAGTAACTTTTTGCCTTCGTAATCTTTGGAAATTTGTTCACCAAGGCGCTTGCAAATTTCTTTGATTTCTTCTTTTGAGACTAAAACGCTTTGTATATCCTTCTCCTGCATTTTTTATTCTCCCCTTAAAAAAGTCTTAATTTTCAATATTCTTTTTGTGCTTGCAGTGACTGCACAGCGACGTGCTACACCTAAATTATAAACCCACAAAACGCCCTCATCATCTGCTAACACAGGAATTTTGTCTCTATCTTCTGTAGGGACACAAGCCTCGTTAAACAGTTTCCCAAGTGTTTTTGTACAGCAACTTTTAGAAAGCATGAGTTTATCACCCGGAAGCCTTGTCCTTAAAAACGCTTTGCCAATTATTTTATCACAATCAACTGCGTTATTTAATAACAAATTATGAACATTTTCGGCAGTATCTTGTAAATTTATCTGCATTTCTTCGATTTCTACTGTGTATTGAGTAGGTATTTTAATTTTTGTTCTTCCGATAATCAGCCTGTCCTTGACCGATTTGGCATAAAAATCGTTGGGCAAATTGGTTTTACCACCGGTTTTTGCAATTCGCAAAACTTCGTTTATATGGTGATTTTCAAGCTTGATTCGGTCATCAACGCTACCTACAAATGCAATAATCACCCTTTTCGCAACCGAATCAGATAAGCCGTTAAAGTTCTTCAATAGCAAGTATTTTTCCGCTGAATTTTCCTTTAAATATCGCCAAGCCTCATCTTTTATAAAGGAATTATCTTCCCTGAGTGCCAAAACGGTTTTCAATACGGTTTCCTCGACACAGGGGTTAAGCTCCTTTAAAATTGGAACCACCTTATGTCTTAGTAAATTACGTGAATATTCATCAGAGAGATTTGTTGAGTCAGTAACAAAGGGTACGCCATTGTCCCTGCAATAATCTTCTACCTCTTTGCGAGTGGCTAAAATCAAGGGTCTTATGAAAACATCTCGCTTTGGAGGAATACCGCAAAGTCCCTCCAAGCCACTTCCACGTGTTAAATTAAAAAGCAGGGTTTCAAGATTATCACTCGCCGTATGTGCTGTGGCGATATAATCCTCACAAATATCGCTTAAAAAGTTATATCTTGATTTTCTTGCGGTAAGCTCCAGGCTTTCCTTGTTTTCCTTGGCTATTTTCGGAATATCTTCTCTCTTTAAAAACAGCTCTATCCCCAATTTTTCGCATTGTTCAGTCACGAATTTTTCATCACGAAAAGCCTCTTGACCTCGAATCAGGTGATTTAGGTGTGCGGCTTTTAGTGTAATCCCGAGTTCATCCTTCAAATCATTTAAAAGATAAAGAAGGCTCATCGAATCCGCACCGCCCGAAAGAGCTACTGTTACAGTCTTGCCTTTTTCGATCAGGGAAAACTGTTCTAATGCTTTGATTAGTTTTTGCTTCATTTATCTATTCCATTCAGGCGAAGTAAAACGAGTAAACTGTCCATCCCAATAAAGCTCAACCGTACCGATTTCACCGTGACGGTTTTTCGCCACGATACACTCGGCTTTATTTGGGTCGCCTCTGTCCTCATCATCGGTTTTTTCATTATCGTAATAGGTCTCACGATAAAGGAATAAAACAATGTCGGCATCCTGCTCGATAGAGCCTGATTCACGAAGGTCGGAAAGCATCGGCTTATGGGATTTTCCCTTTGCCTCTGTACCACGAGAAAGCTGTGCGCAAACAATTACGGGAATGTGTAATTCCTTTGCCATGATTTTGAGATTTCTTGTAATTTCTGAAACCTCTTGAACACGATTTTCTGTCGATTTGGCAGATTTCATAAGACCTAAATAATCGACAACCACCAAATCGGGTTGGGGCTTCATACGCTTCAGCTTTGCTTTCATTTCGGGAACTGTGATAGCAGATGTTTCATCAAAAAAGATGTTAGCCTCCGAAAGGGCGGCACCCGCTTGAGCAAGGCGTGCCCACTCTTTATCGTCAAGCTCACCTGTGCGAAGCTTTTCACTCTTTATTCCGGCTTCACTTGAAAGCATACGTTGAGCCAACTGGTCACGTGTCATTTCAAGTGAGAAAAAGCAAACAGTTCTTCCGGTATTCATCGCAACATTACGAACAATATTAAGTGCAAAAGAAGTCTTACCCATACCGGGACGAGCACCTAAAATTATAAGGTCAGACTTGTTAAGTCCGGTAATCATTTTATCAAGCTTTCCTATTCCACAAGGAATACCGACATAATCCGCTCTTGTTTCAGGGTCAGCCATTTTAGTAAGTCTGTCGTATGTTTCGTTAATGATTACATCCTTTATATGAGTAAGTCCGCTGATTTCTCTGCCCTGTCTTATCTCATAAATACGTTGCTCTGCGTTGTCTAAAAGAACACCTGAATCAAGGGTATTTTCATTGACGTCCTTAATTATGTTTTGTGCCGCATTCATAAGTGAACGGGCATAATAACGCTCCCTGACAATAGCAACATATGTAAGAACATTGGCAGCAGAGGGCACAGTTTGAACAAGCTGTGTCAAATATGCCTTTCCGCCTGCCTCGTCATAAACACCGTCTTTTTTCAGTTTTTCAAGTAAGGAAACAAAATCAATGCTTTGGCTGAGCTCATACATTGAAGCCATTGCTTTATAAATTTCTCTGTGCTGCGGAATATAGAAATAATCGGGTTTTACTTCTATTGCAATATCAGTCAAGCAATTTGGGTCAACAAGCACCGAGCCCAAAACCGATTGTTCAGCCTCGACAGAATAAGGAAGAGAAGCTGTGTCGAGGTTATAAATTAGTTTTTCTTCACTCATTTAACAAATTACTCCGTTACTTTTACATTTACCTTTGCGCTGATTCCCTGATAAAGCTTGATTTCGGCAGTGTATTCGCCGAAATTTTTAATGTCGGGAGCGCTCATTTTTTTCTTATCGATTACAATACCCAAGCTGTTTTTAATTTCTGCAGCTATTTCCTTTGATGTAACAGAACCAAAAAGACGACCTGCAGTGCCTGCTTTTGCTTTAATGGTTATTGTTTTACCTTCAAGCTGTGCAGCAGTAGCCTTTGCTGCGTTAATTTCCTCTTGTTTATGATGTGCTGCAGATTCCTCACGGTTTTTAAGCTCATTAAGTGCAGCATTATCTGCTTCTATTGCTAATTTTTTAGGAAAAAGGAAGTTTCTCGCATATCCGTCGGAAACATTGCAAAGCTCGCCCTTTTTTCCGTGACCTTTAACATCTGCTAATAATACAACCTTCATAGTGTTACTCCTTACTATTGTTATACTTCCATAATAACAGGAAGAATCATAGGACTGCGCTTGGTTCTTTGGAACAAGAACTTTGAAACGCCGTCTTTAATTTTTAATTTTACATTGTTCCAATCAGTAATGTTGTTGATATAACATCTCTCTAAAATATCGCAAACAAGATTGTTAATCTCGTTCATCAACTCTTCCGACTCTTTCACATAAACAAATCCACGTGATACAACGTCCGGACCGGAAACAACCTCACGAGAGTGCTTATCTATAGTTACTGCCACAACTATAATACCATCATCCGCTAAATGCTTTCTGTCTCGAAGAACAATGCTTCCGACATCACCAATACCTAGTCCGTCAACCAAAACCCTGCCGGCGGGAACGGTCTCGTTGCATTTCATTGAGTTGGAATCAAGCTCAATTACAGAACCGTTTATAGGAATCAGTATGTTGCTTTCGGGAATACCCATTTGCTCGGCTAAGAAAGCGTGCTTCATAAGGTGCTTTTGTTCACCGTGAAGAGGGATTACATATTTAGGTTTTACGATGCTCATCATCAATTTGATTTCTTCCTGACAAGCGTGTCCCGAAACGTGAACATCATACATACGCTCATACACAACATCGGCGCCGTTTTTCATCAGCTCGTTGATTACCTTACTGACCAATTTCTCGTTACCGGGAATCGGTGTTGCGGAAATAATAATCATATCTCCCGGCATAATTTCAATCTGCCTATGGTCAGAGAATGCAATTCGATGAAGCGCCGAAAGCGGTTCACCTTGAGAGCCGGTTGTAACTATTACAACCTTTGAGGGTTCGTAATTTTTAATATCAGATAAATCAATAATCACATTATCAGGAACAGTCAAATATCCTAGCTCACTTGCGACACTTACAACATTTATCATACTTCTGCCCGAAAAGGCAACCTTGCGACCGCATTTTACAGCCTCATAGATGATTTGTTGAATACGATGAATATTCGAAGAAAAGGTAGCAACAATAATTCGCCTGCCCTCAGCTTTACTGAAGAAATTTGAAAGCGAACCACCAACCAATTTTTCGGAAGGTGTGTATCCCGGTCTTTCGGCATTAGTCGAATCAGCGAGAAGTGCTAAAACCCCTTTGCGACCATATTCAGCAAATTTTCCTAAATCAATTACATAATCATCAATTGGAGTCGTGTCGATTTTAAAGTCGCCGGTATGAATAATTGTTCCTGCAGGTGTCGTAATCGCAAAGCCTACCGCATCGGGAATTGAGTGATTAACATGAATAAAATCAACCGTAAAACTGCCAAGCGTTATCTTTTCATTGGGCTTTACGGTATAAAGCTTTGCGCTTGATAAAAGCTTATGCTCTTTGAGCTTTCCTTCAATGATTCCGACAGTAAGGCGAGTAGCATAAATCGGAATATTAAAATCCTTTAAAAGATACGGAATTGCACCGATATGGTCCTCGTGACCGTGGGTTACAAACAAGCCTTTGATTTTATCCTTGTTATCTAATACATACGAAAAATCGGGAATAACTATGTCAATACCCGGCATATCTTCATCAGGGAAAGACATACCACAATCAACTAAAATCATTTCATCACCATATTGATAGAGTGTGATGTTCTTTCCGATTTCACCAAGTCCGCCAAGAGGTATGATTTTGACAGGTCCGGTAATCTTCTTTTGTTTTGTAGGTTTATAGTTATCGTTTTTAGTAACGGCTTTTTTCTTCTGTGAAGACTTTTGCATATTTTTAGACATTGATTTATTGTTATTTCTCTTTGAATTGTTTTTCGTCGTTTGTTTCTTCTTTTTAGCCTTTTCATCCATAACACATTTCCTCCATATTTTTTATGTATAAACAGCAATTCTGCCAAGAAAATCTTATAACGCTCAAGGCAAAATAGGTAAAATATCCCTTATAATATTATCTTTATTATTCTACAATTAAATAAAACGCTTGTCAAGATATTTATATGCCAAATATTATTGTCAGAAAGAAAATTTTTCATACAAAAAAGCCGATTTACCAAAACAGTGGTAAACCGACTATCAAAATCTTAAAAAATACTATTTAGTCAAAGCTCTTTCCAACCAAACAAAGCCCAAATCAAGTGCTTCAAACATTGATGATTTTGTTGATTCTTTCTTTATTCTGTCCTTTTCTGAAAGTTGAATATCACTTTTGATAAGTTGAATCAGAACTTCTGTCGGAACTTCATTCTGACCCTGCTTTTCTGATTTTAAAATTGTGAATTTAACAACATACGGCTCTGCCATATCTCCATAATAAATTTCTTTGCCTTTTCTTACTAAAGGCTTATCCTTGTAGGTTAAAAAATCTGCCATTGTGCATTCTCCTTCTCGGCAATTTTCATTAGAATAGTTTGTAAACGAAAGCTTGAAATTCCGTTATAAAAAATAAAACTGTCAAACCAAATTTATTAAAATAAGTATAAACCATCCAAAATAATATGTCAAGACTAATAATTTGTTGACTTTTGTGGAAAATTTATGTACTATAATATTTGTAGAAATTTGCAATTTATTATAAATAATAATATAACTTTGCGGAGGTTTGTTTATGAAAAACGCAGACAAAAATATGGAAACGGTAGTCTCTCTCGCCAAAGGCAGAGGCTTTGTTTATGCAGGTAGCGAAATATACGGCGGTCTTGCAAATTCCTGGGATTACGGTCCTTTAGGTGTTGAGCTTAAAAACAACATCAAAAAGGCTTGGTGGAAAAAATTTGTACAAGAAAGTCCTTATAACGTAGGTCTTGACAGTGCAATTATTATGAACCCTGAAACTTGGGTGGCATCAGGCCACTTAGGTGGATTTTCCGATCCGCTTATGGACTGTAAATCTTGTAAAACCCGTCATAGAGCAGATAAGCTTATAGAAGATTATGTGGCTGCTAACGGACTGAATGACAACCCTGCTGCTATGAGCGATGCTGAAATGAAGGCATATATTGAGGAAAAAGGCATTGTTTGCCCCGATTGCGGTTCTAAAGATTTTACCGACATCAGAAAATTTAACCTTATGTTTAAAACCTTCCAAGGCGTAACAGAGGATTCAACCTCTACTTTATACCTTCGTCCCGAAACTGCACAGGGTATTTTTGTAAACTTTAAAAATATTGCCCGCACATCACGTAAAAAGGTTCCGTTTGGTGTTGCACAAATCGGTAAATCCTTCCGCAACGAAATCACACCCGGCAACTTCATTTTCCGCACACGTGAGTTTGAGCAGATGGAGCTTGAGTTTTTCTGCAAACCCGGCACCGACCTTGAGTGGTTTGAATATTGGCGTGGTTATTGTAAAAAATGGTTGCTTGATTTAGGTATGGATGAAGATTCCTTGAGACTTCGTGACCACGATAAGGATGAGCTTTGCTTCTATTCAAAGGCTACTACCGACTTTGAGTTCCTCTTCCCGTTTGGTTGGGGCGAACTTTGGGGCGTTGCCGACAGAACGGATTACGACCTTTCACAGCATAGCGAGCATTCGGGAGAATCCATGGAATACTTCGACCCTGAAACAAACGAAAAATATATTCCTTATGTCATCGAGCCTTCACTTGGCGCTGACCGTGTACTTTTGGCATTCCTTTGCAATGCTTATGATGAAGAAACAGATGAAAAGGGCGATACACGTGTTGTAATGCACTTCCACCCTGCTCTCGCCCCCTTTAAAGCAGCTGTACTCCCTCTTTCCAAAAAACTTTCGGAAAAAGCAAACGAAATATATACCGACCTATCAAAATACTTCAATGTTGATTATGATGATGCCGGATCTATAGGTAAACGTTATCGCAGAGAGGATGAAATCGGCACTCCGATTTGTATCACATACGACTTTGATTCCTTAGAGGATAATTGCGTTACAGTACGTGACCGAGATACAATGGAACAAAAACGTATTCCTATTAGTGAGCTTAAGGAATATATCGAAAAGGCCATTGAATTTTAATCGGTTTTTGCTACAACGTTTTTAAGGAGAAATAAAAGTTATGACAGATATTTTGGTTATGGTTGCAACCCTGCTCGGCGGGCTTGCCTTCTTCCTTTATGGTATGAACACCTTATCAAACGGTCTTGAACAGGTTTCGGGCGGCGGTCTTGAGCGAACAATGAAAAAGGTCACCTCCAACGATTTTACAGGATTCTTTCTTGGTGCCGGTGTTACGGTCGCTATTCAATCCTCTTCTGCCCTTACGGTTATGCTTGTTGGACTTGTGAACTCGGGTATTCTTGATTTCAGCAATACCTTTGGCATGATTATGGGCTCAAACGTTGGTACAACACTTACGGCTTGGATATTAAGTCTTGCCGGTATAAGCGGTGACAACTTCTTTTTAACTCTCCTACAACCGATGACCTTTGCACCTATATTGGCATTTATCGGCATTGTAATGCGAATGCTTTCAAAAAGCCAGAAAAAACAAAATTTAGGTACAATTTTCATTGGTTTTGCAATTCTTATGTTCGGTATGGATTTAATGAGTACCTCAATGAAATCGGTGCGTACCCTCCCCGGTTTCGACAGCTTTTTGCTGACTCTTAAAAGTCCGATTGCAGCACTGCTTATCTCGACTTTATTCACAGGTGTTATTCAGTCCTCTGCCGCTACAATAGGTATTGTGCAAGCATTGGCACTTTCAGGCGGAATCACATATCAAATGGCTATTCCATTGGTACTCGGCGCAAATATCGGCACCTGTGTTACAGCTCTGATTTCTGCCATCGGCACCAACAAAAATGCAAAACGTGTTGTTGCAATGCATTTCTTTGTAAATGTTTTCGGCTCGGTGCTTTGTATGGTTATTCTTTATATTCTCAAAGCATTTGGTCTTTCGATTTTATCAAGTGAAATCGCTATGGTTGG
Source organism: Acutalibacteraceae bacterium (assembly GCA_045590775.1). Taxonomy (GTDB): domain Bacteria; phylum Bacillota; class Clostridia; order Oscillospirales; family Acutalibacteraceae; genus UBA737. The sequence goes on along the minus strand of JAZNRN010000062.1, from coordinate 37,511 downwards.
TGTAGCCATTGTTCATACACTTTTCAATCTCATCAACACAATAATTCTTCTCCCAATCAAAAAGCTTCTTATTACTTTCTGCAAAAAGATTGTCCCCGATAAACAGGACGAAAAAAAGCATACCGTTTTCTTGGACGAGCGTTTGTTTAACAATTCCGCACTTGCAATTGATGAGTGTCACAGACTTACCTGTGAAATGGCAAATTACACTAAAGAATCTATATACAGGGCCATTCATTCAATCACTGAATTTTCTGATGATGATGTCGAATTTATAAGGGAAAAAGAAAACCTTATCGATAAATACGAGGACAAGCTCGGTACATATTTGGTAAGACTTAGTAACAACGAGCTAAGCGAAGCATCATCGCATAAGGTTGCACGTATGCTTCATAGTATCGGTGACTTTGAGCGTATTGCTGACCACGCACTCAATATCTGCAAGTTAGCAGAAGAAATGCACACCAAAAACATCGTTTTCTCTGAAAAAGCAACCAAAGAAATGGCGGTTGTAACTGACGCCATTAAGGAAATTCTTGAAAACGCTACCCTTTCATTTATAAACGATGATGCCCAAGTTGCATCGTTGGTTGAGCCGTTAGAGCAGGTTATTGACAACCTACAAAAGACATTAAAAGCAAAGCATATCGCACGACTTCAAAATAACGAATGTACAATAGAACTCGGTTTTATTTTCACCGATTTGCTCACTAACTTTGAGCGTGTTTCCGACCATTGCTCTAATATTGCAGTTTACACGATGCAGCTTCCTACAGATATGCTGGATGCCCACAAGTATCTGCATAAGATAAAAACTGCTGCAACAGGCGAATTTGTTGATAACTACAATATGTACGAAGAAAAATACAAAATCTAAAGAATTTTAGACCGTCTCCTTGGCGGTCTAAAATTTTTCAAGAATATTCATACTTTGTAAATATTTAACTGTTATACTAATTATAATAGTAAGGAAATATGAAAGGTGCGATGCTTAATTTATGTTAAAATTAAAAAATATTACAAAAACCTATATCACAGGCGACACCTCGGTTGAGGCACTAAAGGGTGTCAGTCTTGAATTTCGTGAAAACGAATTTGTTTCTATTCTCGGTCAGTCGGGCTGTGGAAAAACAACCCTTTTAAATATTATAGGCGGTCTTGACCGCTATACCGACGGCGACTTAATTATCGGCGGTAAATCAACAAAGCTATTTAAAGACGCTGATTGGGATGCCTACAGAAATCATTCTATAGGATTTATTTTCCAAAGCTACAACTTAATTCCTCATCAATCCGTTCTTTCAAATGTTGAATTAGCCCTCACTCTTTCGGGTGTTTCAAAACAAGAACGTCGCAAAAGAGCTATTGAAGCTCTTGAAAAAGTAGGGCTTTCCGACCAAATTCATAAAAAACCCAATCAAATGTCGGGCGGACAAATGCAACGTGTTGCAATAGCTCGTGCGCTTATAAACAACCCCGATATACTATTAGCCGACGAGCCGACAGGTGCACTTGACAGCGAAACCTCGCTTCAAATTATGGCACTTTTGAAAGAAATTGCACGTGACCGCCTTGTAATTATGGTAACGCACAATCCGGAGCTTGCCGAGCAATACTCCACCAGAATTATTAAGCTTTTAGATGGCAAGGTTATCGATGACACTTCACCTTATGAAACTGAAGAGGCTGTCGAAGAAGTCAAAAAGGAAAAAAAGAAAAAGAAAGCCAAAAAATCCAAAACCTCAATGTCATTTTTCACAGCGCTTTCCCTTTCGCTTAATAACCTGATGACCAAAAAAACACGCACAATTCTCACCTCTTTTGCAGCGTCTATAGGAATTATCGGTATTGCGCTCATTCTTTCCCTTTCAAGCGGTGTAAACGCATATATCGAAAAAGTCGAGCGTGAAACCCTTTCGAGTTATCCCATAATAATTGAGCAAGCAGGTATGGATATGTCAAGCCTTGCGAACGATTTGATGGAGGAAACCACCGATAAATCCGAATCCGCAGAAAACAAGATATATTCAAACAACATCATGACCGAAATGATGGAAAGTATGATAAACGGCATTTCGATAAATAACCTTGAAGCCTTTAAATCTCATATCGAAAGTAATGATAGCTTTAAAGAATTTACTTCCGAAATTGAATATGGCTACAAAACACCGCTTAATATTTATACCGCAGACGGAAAACACATAAACCCCAATAAAATATTTGCAAATATGTACAGTGCTATGGGTATGGGCGATATAAATACCGAGCAAATGCCAATGATGAATGCAGAGGTTTGGCGCCAGCTTTTCAGCGATGAAAAACTTTTGAATGAACAGTACGAAAAGGTTTCCGGTCATTTGCCTGAAAATGCAAATGAGGTTATTCTTATTGTCAACAAAAATAATCAAATTAGCGACTATGCACTTTATTCGATAGGACTTAAAGATTCTGCCGAGCTTGATAAAATGATGGAAGCTGCTATGAAAGGCGAAAAAATTAAAGCCACTGAGCAGGTCAGCTATTCATTCGACGAAATAGTTGGTATGGAGTTTAAGCTTATGCTAAATTCCGACTATTTCCAGAAAAACAAAAACGGTACTTGGACCGATAAGACACTTGATTCACTTTATGTCAAAAAGGCTCTTGAAAACGCCCAAACCGTTAAAATTGTTGGTATTTACCGACCTGCAAAGGACGCTGTAAGTGACCAAACAAGCGGTATGATAGGCTACACAAAGGAGCTAATGGAAAATCTTATTAAAGATGTTAATAACAGTGAAATTGTAAAGGCACAAAAGGAAAATCCCGAAATAGATGTCTTTACAGGTCTTCCCTTCCAGGATGATTTTTCTGATATAACCTATGATGAGCTTATGGGTTATATTTCAACTCTCCCTCAAGAAGAACAGGTCGAATATACGGCATATATAGGCGAGCTTGCCAAAAGCGGTATGTCAGAAGCTGAAATTGCAAAACAGTTTGGGGAAATCATCTCTTCTCAAACAGATTTTGCCACCTACGAAAGCAATCTTGCTCTTATGGGTGTATCTGACCTTAATAACCCCTCGATTATAAATATTTACCCAAAGGATTTTGAAGCAAAGGATGAAATTTCAAGCCTTATTTCAAAATACAATAAATCAGTAGGTGATGACAAAAAAATTATCTACACAGACTATATAGGACTTATGATGTCATCGGTTACAACAATCATCAATGCCATCAGTTATATCCTCATTGCCTTTGTCAGCATTTCACTCATAGTATCCTCTATTATGATTGGTATTATCACCTATATCTCTGTCCTCGAACGCACAAAAGAAATCGGTATTTTACGTGCTATCGGTGCTTCAAAGCGTGATATATCGAGAGTATTTAATGCCGAAACCTTAATTGTAGGCTTCACGGCAGGCGCACTCGGTATTCTTGTCACATTATTACTCCTGATTCCAATTAACCTGATTATTGAATCATTAACCGACATCGGCGGTCTTGCAATATTGCCTACTATAGCTGCAATCATACTTGTTCTTATCAGTATGCTCTTAACCTTTGTTGCAGGACTTATACCTTCAAAAATCGCCGCCAAGAAAGACCCCGTGACGGCTCTTCGAACCGAATAATTTAAACTAAAAACCACAGTTTAAACAAACTGTGGTTTTTTTAGTTTTATTTACCTGTACTTAATATTTGTTTTATGAGTTGATGTGAATGAAATATTGGGAAAATTTGCTTGTAGAAGGTTTTTGAGCGGTTCTATTACAACATCCTCGGTATTAAAGTGACCACACTCAAAAAGCGAAACTTCACCGTTTTGCGCATCTAAAAACATGTGATGCTTAATATCGGCAGTAACAACTGCATCAAAGCCTTTTTCTATCGCATCATAAACAAACTCTCCACCGCTGCCACCGCACACAAGCAAGTTTTCTATCATTTTTCCGCCATCCACATACTTTACGCATCCGCCCAGCTTTTCTTTGATAAAGCTTGCAAAATCATCCGCACTAATGGGTTTTATCTTGGCTTTTCTTAAAGCAAAGCCGTCACTAGATAGATAATATTCAATATCAAAAAGCTCTAACCTTTCACAAAGACAGGTGTTGACACCACCCTCTGCTACATCGAGATTTGTATGCATTGATATAACCGAAATGTTATTTCTTATAAGCTCATACACTACGCTACCTTTTAAAACATTTTTAATAGGAGCGAATATCACAGGATGATGTGTGATAATAAGCTCAGCACCTAATTCTACTGCATCTTTCACCGTTTCGAGAGTACAGTCTAACGTCACAAGAGCTTTTGTTACATCGGCATTTTTATCCCCGATTAAAAGTCCCGGGTTATCATACTCCATAGCAGTCGATATTGGGAAATTATCATTTAAAAATGAAAAAATATCTTGTACTTTCATACTTTATGCCTTCTTAACAAAGGAATCTTTTAATGCTACTGTGCGATTGAATACAATCTTATCGGAAGTAGAATCGCTGTCAACAGTAAAATAGCCTTGGCGCATAAATTGGAAAGTATCTCCTACTTTCACATTTTTAAGGGTTGAATCAATCTTGCAGTCAGATAAAACAGTAAGCGATTCGGGATTAAGATTGTCTGCAAAAGAAGAAACGCCTTCCTCATCGCTGGGATTCGGAACATTGAAAAGTCGCTCATAAAGTCTGACTTCACAATTTTCACAGGTTTTAGCGCTTACCCAATGAAGCGTTCCCTTAACCTTTCTTCCATCGGGTGTTTCCCCGCCAAAGCTTTCTGGGTCATAGGTTGCGTGAACAACAGTAATATTCCCGTTTTCGTTGGTTTCGTGTGAAGCATATTTAATATAATACGCACCTTTTAGACGTACTTCTTTTTGAGGACAAAGGCGGAAATATTTTCCGGGAGGGTCTAACATAAAGTCATCCTGCTCTATAAATATTTCTTTAGAGAAGGTTACCTTTGTTTTGCCAAGCTCGGGCTTATTTGGATTTATGTCAACCAAAATTTCATCGGTTTTATCCTCGGGATAATTGTCAATTACAACTTTTAAGGGGCGAAGCACCGACATTGCTCTGTCGGCATTTTCGTTTAAGTAATCACGAACGCAGGATTCGAGCAGTGCATAGTCAATAACGCTGTATGCCTTTGAAACACCGATTTTATCAACAAAATTTCTAACAGCTTCTGCCGGATAGCCACGGCGGCGCATACCGCAAATTGTAGCCATTCGCGGATCATCCCAGCCCGAAACTAAACCGTCATTTACAAGCTTTAAGCACTTTCTTTTACTTGTAAGGGTATAGTTTACGTTCATTCTTGCAAACTCTATTTGGCGAGGAGCCTCCGGAATTTCCAAAACTTCCAAAAACCAATTGTAAAGCGGTCTATGATTTTCAAATTCAAGTGAACAAAGTGAGTGTGTAACACCCTCCTTTGCATCGCTTAAGGGGTGTGCAAAGTCGTACATTGGATAAACACACCACTTGTCCCCTGTTCTGTGGTGGTGAGCTTTCATAATACGATAAATTATTGGGTCACGCATATTGATATTGCTCGAAGCCATGTCAATTTTAGCACGAAGCACCATAGCACCGTTGTCAAATTCGCCATCAGTCATACGCTTAAACAAATCACGTGTTTCTTCAACCGGTCTGTCACGATAGGGACTATTCACACCGGGTTCTGTCAAGGTACCACGCATTTCTCTGATTTCATCGGGTGTTGACTCATCAACGTAAGCGAGTCCCTTATCAATAAGCTTTAAAGCACACTCATAGATAAAATCAAAATAGTCAGAAGCGAAATATACGTTATCCCACTTAAAGCCCAACCATTCAATATCCTCTTTTATCGCATCAACATACTCAACATCCTCTTTGGTAGGGTTGGTATCATCAAGGCGTAAATTACACTTTCCGCCATACTTTTCAGCAGTTGCAAAGTCAATGCAAATAGCCTTTGCGTGACCAATATGCAAATAACCGTTAGGCTCGGGCGGAAAACGAGTTTGCACCTTCTTATATACACCCTCCTTTAAATCCTCATCAATAAAATCGTGAATAAAGTTAGAGGGCATTACATTTTCTTCTAAATTTACATTTTTTTCTTCCATCGTTATCCCTTATTTCAAAATAAAATCAATTCGTTTAATACATTCATCATAACCTTAAACCTGCATAATACTGCAAAGGTCGGGGGTGTTTCTCCTACCGGTTATTGCAAGGCGAAGCACTGTACTCAAATCACCTGCGTGACCTTTATATGCTGTGGGGTCTGCCTTATATTGCTTTGTTTCAGAAGCAAAACCGATTTTTGGAGCAATATCCTTAATTTTATCAAACCAAGCTTGCTTGTCATCATCAGGATTATACACTTCTTTATAAAGCTTTAAAAATTCGATAGCATCGCACATATCAACATTCTCGGGCAACTCAAATGCCGAGATATAGGTTTGCTCGAACATATAAGCAAAGTATTCTTTATACTCACTCCAACGTGCTATATCCTTTCTCGGCTTTGGTACATCACGGTCGATTGAAAGAACCGCCTTTGTATATTCGGTATTCTGAGCCAAAATTTCATAATATTCACTGTCAAATTCTTTTGCCCAAGCTAAAAGCTTTTCTAATACTGTTTGGCTATTCATTTTTGCAACCATATTTTTGCTGACGTCCAAAAGCTTGACCTCGTCAAATAAAGCACCTGAAACACTCATTTTTTTAAGATTAAATTTAAAGCTTTTGTACGACATATCCTGATTTGCTCTGCGCCAATCCTCAAAATCGGAGGCAGCAACAGTCATAAGATAGTTTATAACACACTCACTGTCATACCCTTGCTCTGCAAAGAAATGAACAGCAGCCTCGGGGTCTTTACGCTTAGAAATTTTGCGTTTTGCACCACCGTCAAGCTTCATTATAGGGGAAATATGTCCGTATTTCGGAGGTTTAAAGCCTAAAAGCTTGAATAATTGAATATGCTTTGGCACCGAGGAAATCCACTCGTCCCCTCGAAGTACGTGTGTTGTGTGCATTAAGTGATCATCAACTGCGTGTGCAAAATGATATGTCGGAATACCGTCAGATTTAAGTAAAACTATATCCTCATCATTTTCGGGCATTTCAATTTTGCCCTTTACAGCATCATCAAAAACAATTTTATTTTCTTCATTGCCGGGAGATTTTAATCTTACAACAAAAGGTTTGCCCTCATCTATTAAAGCCTTTGCCTTGTCATAAGTAATATCTCTATGCTTTGCAAATTTTCCGTAATATCCGGTCTTGAGCTTTTGTGATTCTTGCTCGTTTCTTACTTTTTCTAAATCCTCGGCAGTGCAAAAGCAAGGGTATGCAAGCCCTTTACGTATAAGCTCTTTTACATAGGTTTGGTAAATTTCAGCTCGTTCACTTTGCTTGTAAGGACCGTAATTACCTCTTTGCTCCTCACCTGAAATAAAGCCTTCATCAATAGAAATACCAAAACGGTTGAGCCCGTCAATAATATCCTCTATACCGCCCGTAATCTCACGTTTTTTATCGGTATCCTCAATTCTCGTATAGAAAACACCGCCGGTCGAGGTTGCGGTAATTCTATTTACAAGTGCCGCAAAAAGCGTACCTAAATGTAGATAACCCGTAGGACTTGGAGCTATTCTTGTGACACGTGCGCCCTCGGGCAAATCACGTGCGGGATATAAATTTTCGTAATAATCAGGTGTTTTATCAATATCGGGCAATAAAAGTTCTGCTAATTTTAAGTTGTCGCTCATTATTATTCCTCACAAAGAAGTTTATTAAGCTCGGTCATAAAAGTGTTAATATCCTTAAACTGACGATAAACCGAAGCAAAACGCACGTATGCCACTTCATCAATTTTCTTGAGCTTATCCATTACAAGCTCACCGATTTTTTCACTGCTTACCTCACGGTCAAGTGAGTTTTGTATAATAACCTCAATGTCATCAATCATTTTGTCGAGCATATCAATAGAAACAGGTCGCTTTTCACAAGCACGTAATAGACCCGTCATAAGCTTTTCTCTGTTAAAGGTTTCACGAGATTTATCCTTTTTAATAACAATAATTGGAAGACTTTCAATTATTTCATAGGTAGTAAATCTCTTACCGCACTCGAGACACTCTCTCCTTCTTCTGATACGTTGACCTTCATCGGTCGGGCGTGAATCAATAACCTTGCTTTCTTCAAAGCTGCAGAAAGGACATTTCATAATTCTATTCCCCTTTTGTAAATGTTGATATTATCTATGTAATTATACTATATATTGTGGTAAATTACAAGCATTAAATTAAGTGTTGCGAAATATATGCTTTGCTGTTAAAATATAATGGTAAACACTAAAAAAGGAGCGTTTTTATGTCAAATTATCAAGTTGAAAATCTAAAGACAGGCGATACTGTCGCTGTAATGAAAACAAATATGGGCGAAATCACAATAAAGCTTTTCGCCGCAGAAGCCCCAAAAACAGTAGAAAACTTTACAACCCACGCAAAAGATGGCTATTATAACGGACTAATTTTCCATAGAGTTATTAAGGACTTTATGATTCAAGGCGGCGACCCGACAGGCACAGGCATGGGCGGTGAATCAATTTGGGGTAAAGCCTTCCCCGACGAATTTGACCCAAAGCTTCATAATCTTCGTGGTGCTTTATCTATGGCAAATGCCGGCCCCAACACCAACGGAAGTCAGTTCTTTATTGTACAGGCAAATACTGTACCCGAACATTTGATTGAACAAATGAAGGAAATGCCCTCTGCTTTTTCACAAGAAGTTATCGAATCTTATAAAGAATTAGGCGGAACACCTTGGCTTGACTTCAGACACACTGTTTTCGGTCAGGTAACGGACGGTATGGATGTTGTAGATAAAATTGCAAATGTACAGGTTGGCGCCGCTGATAAGCCGATAAACGATGTTGTAATTGAAGCAATCGAAATTAAAACAATCTAAAATATGTATAAAACCACTCCGAATGCTTAAAATAGCAATATTAGGAGTGGTTTTTTTATGGATAAAAACGAATATGCAAAGCTTGTTAAAAAGGCTTCACCTCCATCGCCCAAAATCAAAGACTTCATTTTGGCTTATTGTGTAGGCGGATTGATTTGTGTTATAGGTCAACTATTTAAAGAGCTGTATTTAATACTTAATATACCCGAAGAAACAGCCACCGTTTTGGTGCCGATAACCCTCATTTTTGCGTCAGCATTGCTTACTGCATTCAAACTCTTTGATAAAATCGCAAAGCATGCGGGCGCAGGTACATTGGTACCGATTACAGGTTTTGCAAATGCAGTTGTATCCCCCGCTATTGAATTCAAGGCAGAGGGCTTTGTTTTAGGTGTAGGGGCTAATATGTTCAAAATTGCAGGGCCTGTGATTCTTTACGGTACCGTCGCAAGCGTTATTTATGGGGTTATTTATTGGATAACGATATTGTTTTAACATGATAATACCCGATAGCTGCTACTATCGGGTATTTGTTATCTAAAAAGATTTTTATTTTCGAGAACATAATCAAGCAGAAGAGCAAGCAACGTTCTTTCTTGTGTCTCATAAAACTGTGTATCTTCAATTTCAAAATCTATTCCTTTTTCTTCTAATGAATCCATAATATTTTGAATGCTGTTCAATGATTTGGGTACTTTGTTTTTGGGAAATTTAGATTGAATAGTTTTTATCAATAACAACATTTCAACAGCTTTAATAATTTGTAATGAATCGATGACATTTTGAAAATGATTGCCGTTATAGTATAAATATGATTCGAATCCACCTGAATTTACTTCGGCACAAAGTTCATCTATATAGTAAAATACTTTTTCCGTTTTATTGAGATGGCTTAGTTCGTTTCCATTTGCCGATAATTCGTTTATATGTGCAGAAAGTTCATTAATAATCTCTGACTTTGGAAGAGAAAATATCTTATCTATCATTACACTGCATTCTTCGGGTTTTAAAGGAGCATTGAAAGAATTTATTGTGACAGATGCAGGAACTTTATCTTTAACTAAATGTTTATATTTTTCCCACACTGCAGTTAATTCATTAAATCCAATCGATTCTTCATAATTGCTGACGTCGGAACATAGCTTAAGTAAATATTCAATTCCAATTTCAATTTCATTGTTTTCTATATGATATTCTGCCATTCTTAAATTTAAAAGGGTGGTGTTAGCAACATAATCATAATATTCGTCTACGATTTTTATAAAAGTAACCCCTGCCAAATAGTCATTGTTTGATATATATTCTTCACCTAATGTGAGCAAGTAATCCCCAATTCCCATATAGTTATGATATTTTTTTGCAATTATGAGTAGATTTTTTGCTAATTCTTCAACACTATTTTCTTTTTGATATTCCTTTTTAATCTCGGTAATACTTTTTATAAAATCATCAATATTATGTGTATGTTTTTTACCCACAATAGTCACCTCATGGTTTTCATTATACCACACTGCCATTTTAATGTAAATGTTTTTGCAAACTAATTGATCCTAAGTTGAGACAAGCAGAGGGATTTGTCCTCGGCGTTGGTGCAAATATGTTTAAAATCGCAGGCCCTGTAATTCTTTACGGTACCATCGCAAGCGTTATTTATGGGGTTATTTATTGGATAACGACATTATTATAAATAAACAATTCCGCAGAAGACTAAATCTTCTGCGGAATGTTTATTCTTCATTTAATTCTTCAGCTTTTAAAACCTCTAACTTTTCAATACAGTCTTTACATATATTGTGTCCGTTTAGGTTGACCAAGTTTTTAAGAGAATCACAAAAAATGCAGGTAGGACGATATTTTTTAAGCACTACCTTGTCGTCCTCCATATATATTTCAAAACTATCAATATCGTTTTGAATACCTAATTGTGCACGAATTTCCTTTGGGATTACAACTCTTCCCATTCTATCGACTGCTCTTACCATTCCCGTTGATTTCATAAAAGCACCTCCAAAATCACGCAATTATTTTATCACAAAGAGCAGAAAATGTCAATATTTACCATTTTATGGTATTAAATCCTGCATTTTCAAGTATTTTATTTGTTTTTGAAAAATGGCGACATCCAAAAAAGCCACGACTTGCAGACAAGGGGCTTGGATGAACTGACAACAACTTTTTATGTATAGGATTGGTTATAATTTCTGCCTTTTTTTGAGCATAAGCGCCCCAAAGCAAGAAAACGACGGGAGTTTCTTTTTTGTTAAGCTCCGAAATTACCCGGTCAGTAAATGTTTCCCAGCCCTTATCCTTATGACTTGTCGGCTCACCTTCACGAACAGTCAAAACCGCATTAAGCAGCAACACGCCCTGCTGTGCCCAAGAGGTGAGGTTACCGCTTTCAGGAATTTCTTTGGCGACATCGGAATTTAGCTCTTTGAAAATATTGCGAAGTGAAGGAGGAAATTTAACCTTATCATTTACAGAAAAACAAAGTCCATGTGCCTGTCCTTGACCATGATACGGATCCTGGCCAATAATTACCACCTTTGTATCCTTATATGAGGTATATTTAAGGGCATTAAATATATCATTCATATTAGGGTAAACAGTTTTATTTGTATATTCGGTCTTTAAAAATTCACGCAAAGCCTTGTAATAAGGCTTTTTCCACTCATCACTTAAAATATTGTCCCAATCGTTTCCTAAATTTACCATATTTTCTCCATCAAACATCAAGACTAATTATATCCTCGAAATTTTCTCTTTTAACTGCGAGATAGTCCTCACCGTCTTTAAGCATTACAACGGGTGGCTTGGCAAGTCGGTTGTAATTTGATGCCATAGAATAATTATAAGCACCGGTTGTAAGAACTGCTAAAATTTCATTTCTTTGTGGCTTTGGCAAAAATACGTTTTCTTGAATTATATCGCCCGATTCACAGCATCTTCCTGCAATATCGGCGCAAAAATCGCATTTTGCATCGGCTCTTGAAGCGAGCATTACGGTATAGGGCGATTCATAGAGAGTGAAACGTGGATTGTCCGCCATACCGCCGTCTATTGAAACATAGTTTTTATGGTCCTTAATTTCCTTTACAGAGCCGATTTTATAAAGAGTAAGACCCGCATCAGCAACGAGACTTCTGCCAGGTTCTAAATGAATAATCGGTGTTTCAATGATATTTTTCTTACATATTTTATCAATAGCTTTTGCTAATTCCTCAATTTTTTCGGCATAGTCGATTTGAGGCTCACTTTCTAAATATCTGACACCGAAGCCGCCACCTAAATTGAGCATTTGTATTTTGTAAGAAAGCTTCTTTTCTACATCAGAAATAAATTTTATCATAATTTCTGCAGCAGTAATAAACGGTTCACTTTCAAAAATTTGGGAGCCAATATGACAATGAAAACCAACAAGTTTTAAATTATCACACGACAAAATCTCCTTTGTAAGCTCAAGCGCTTGACCGTTTTCAATAGCAACACCAAACTTGGAGTCAACCGAACCCGTCGATATTTTTTTGTGCGTGTGAGGGTCGATTCCGGGAGTTACACGAAGCAGAACATTCTGCCTTATTCCGAAATCCTTTGCCATATTATCAAGAGCAATAACTTCATCCTTATTATCGCAAACGAAATAACCCACACCTTTTTTAAGTGCAAACTCAATATCGCTGTCGGTTTTGTTGTTACCGTGAAAAAAGACCCTGCTCATAGGAAAACCGGCCGCAAAGGCGGTATAAATTTCACCGCATGATACCACATCCGCATCGATTTCTTCTTCCTTTAAAATTCGATACATTTGCTTAATTGACAAGGCTTTTGAAGCAAATTCGGGTATCGAACCTGCGGGAAAATACTTCTGCATAGCGGTTTTATATGTACGAATATGCTCTCTGATTTTATTTTCATCCATCACATAAAGCGGTGTTCCGTATTTTTCGGCCAATTCCACCGTATCAAAGCCTGCAAAGGTAAGATGTCCTTTTTCGTTTATAGAAAGGTTATCGCAAATCATTAAATATTTATACCTGCCTTACGCATTTCATCAAATAATACTTCCTTGTGTGAGGTTTCCATAGAAGTGAGCGGAAGTCTTAAATAATCCTCACAAAAGCCCATTTTTGCCATTGCGGCTTTTACCGGAATAGGATTAACCTCACTGAAAAGAGCATTTATAAGCGGCAAATACTCAAGCTGCATCTTACAAGCACCCTTAACATCGCCCTCGAAAAACTTTTTGCACATAAGTGATGCTTCGGTCGGCAAAACATTTGAAAGAACTGAAATACAGCCCTTTCCGCCAAGCGACATAATAGGTACTACTTGGTCATCATTGCCCGAATAAACATAAAAATCATCACCACAAAGTGCTATTGTTTCGGCAATCTTTGAAATATTGCCCGAAGCCGCCTTTAAGCCTACAATATTAGGATGCTTGGAAAGCTCGGCAACGGTTTTAGGTTCTAATGCAACGCCCGTTCTTGAGGGCACATCGTAAAGAATTACGGGTGCAGTTGAAGCATCTGCGATTTTAGTAAAGAGCTTAATAAGTCCGTTTTGAGTGGCCTTGTTGTAATAAGGTGTAACCACCAATACCGCATCGGCACCCACCTTACAAGCATACTCAGTAAGCTCAAGTGCGTAAGCTGCATCGTTTGAGCCTGTGCCTGCAATTATGGGAACTCTTTTGTTAGCCTTTTCTACTGCAAATTTTATTGCTTCTTTATGCTCAGCATCGGTAAGGGTTGAGCCTTCACCTGTTGTACCGCAGATTACAAGAGCATCTATTCCCTTTTCAATCTGCCAATCAATTACCTTACCGAAAGCATCATAATCAATACCGTTTTCTGTAAGAGGAGTTATAAGGGCAGTTGCCATACCTTCAAATACACATTTTTTCATTCTTTCTTCTTGCCTTTCTAAAAAAATTTCAATAAAAAATAGCCGATTGCTCGGCTACCAAAAAATCAGAAAAACAGTATAATAATATACCGTAATCAATAATCTGTTTTTTCGATAGCTCTCCGCAAAAGCGACAGTAAAACGGATATTATTCCGAGTTACCAAGAAAATTGCACGCCTGCAACCTCTTTCGGCGACAGTTCCTTTCACCTTTGTCATTTTTCTGCCGAAATTAACATACAAAAGCTAATTATAACTAATCGCACCTCTATCCTATTAACAGTAATATAGCACTAAACAATTTTTTTGTCAAGTATTTACTAATTATAATCCACAAAAGACTAATCTAAAACCACAAAAGGCTTATCTTCTTTTGGTGAATCACTTTTGGCATAAAAATAAGCATCAAGTATTTCACGTGCGACACTTACCACCCCAAAGGTTGAACTACCATGCTCTAACACAACAGAAACTGCAATTTCGGGTTTATCAAATGGAGCAAAGGCAATAAATACACTGTGGTCGGCCTTTCCATTTACCTGTGAAGTACCGGTTTTACCGCCAATTTTAATTGGATAGTCACCAAGAGCAGCGCTGCCTGTACCATCTACTGTAACCGACAACATACCTTTTTTAACCGCAGCGATATTTTTATCGCTTAACACAATTTTATTTAAAACTTCAGTTTCATTTTTAGAATAAACAGTTGACATATCATAAGATACAACACTGTTTATAAGGGTAGATTTGTATCTTGTACCACCGTTTGCGACTGTTGCCACATAGGAGGAAAGCTGAAGCGGAGTAAAAGCATTTAACTGTCCAATAGAGATTTGGAGTGTATCACCACCAAATCCATTGCTTTCCGGCTCTAAAAGAATACCGGCGGCATCGTCAACCTCGACACCCGTTTTTACTCCAAGACCAAACTGCTTAAAATAACTCGTAAGCGTTGTGGCGCCTACACGTCTGCCAAGCTCAAAAAAGAAATAGTTACAGCTCTTTGAAAGAGCGCTTGTTAAGTTCATACTTCCGTGATAATGCATACATTCGGGAGTATAATCGCTGAAATAAGTATAAGAGCGTTTACAGTAAATGGTTGTTCCGTTTTTATATTTACTGTTCTCAAGCGCCGCCAAGGCAACCGCCGGCTTTATGGTCGAGCCTATCGGATAAACACCCTGAAAAGCACGGTTTGTAAGAGGTTTATTAGGGTCATTTGCAAGCTTATCGTAATTCTTATTCATAGTTGCTGAATCGTAAGTCGGATAATTTGCAGCGCAAAGCAGCTGCCCCGAATCGACCTTTGTAACAACCGCCGCTCCCGCCTTTGCAGTACCGCCTTCACTGCGCAATTTTTTGACTGCTTTTTCCAAGGCATCCTGGGCGCTTCTTTGCATAGACTTGTCAATGGTCATCATTATTGTTTTTCCGGCAACAGGCTCTTTTGTGACCTCTTTAGAAAGTATATTTCCTTCCTTATCGAGAGTATATGTCATTTCCCCGTCTATGCCTCGCAGATATTCTTCTCCCCATTTTTCAATACCGCTTTTTCCGACCTTATCATTGTATGAATAACCTTTTGCTTTGTATTCTTCCCAATCCTCCTCGAAAATGGGACCAACCGACCCGATAAGGTTTACTGCAAGCGAGGTATCAACATATTCTCTAAAAGGCACTACTTCTATTGTGACACCGTTCAACCTAAATGAGGATTCAGAAATTTTTCGCATAAGCTCGGTTGGAATATCCTCTGCAAAGGTATATGGATACGAAAGCGAAAAATCTCTTATGGACATAGTATATCTGACACCCATTATTTTACGCTGTTGCTCGAGAGAATACTGCTCAAGTCCATAAAGCGAAATCATTTCTTTAAAACAATTTTGGGCTGTAGCATAATGGGCAAGCTCTAATTTCTTTATCAGCTTTTTCGTGTCACCGTCTTTTATAAAGCTATATGGTGCGGTTTTTGAAATAGGTAATTCATCTACCCATTCTGTTTTACTCTTTTCCAAAAGCTCAACCAACGTCAGTATAACATCATTAAGATTATCATTGACATAGGCTTTATTGAAAACTATATTGTAACCGTCTCTGTTTACTGCAATCTGTCTGCCAAAGCAGTCTAAAATTTCTCCCCGAGGGGCTTTTATAACCGATGTTAAAATCGTCTTTGTTCCATCGGTTTTGTTTGTATATTCTGAAGCATTTGTGATTTGCAGGTTATAAATACGTGCAGTATAAAAAAGCATTGCAATTATAAGCAAAACTGACAAAACCGTAAGCTGTGTCTGGCTTTTTTTAGTGAAAGGCAAAACCTTTTCTCCTTTCGATTATTTGATTTTATCAAAGTATCTGTAAAGATAAAATGCGGGTGCAACAAGCACCGCAGTATATAGCGCTGATGGTAAAGCATAGCTCATAAGATAAGCTGTGCTATCCTTTATATCCTGTGTTATATAAAAGAGAGCCCAGTTAAGAACAAAATAAATTATCGACACCAAAAACGAAATAACCAATGCCGATTTTATATTTTTATTAAAAAAATTGTTTGCAAAAAGACAAACAAACATAGCTATAAGCATAAGTGTTATAGCATTAAAGGAAAATGCCTTTGATGCTACAGAATCTACGCAAATTCCGCACAAAAGCCCCACTATCGCCGACTTTGCAGGAGTAGAAAATATAGCGTATCCCACAAGTAACGGCAAAACGGTGAAGGGTGTAGCGTTTCCGATAGTCAATGGTAAGGCTGCGCTGCAGTAAATAATTGTCACCACAAAAAAGATGATAACATTAACTGCTTTTATCCAAATTTTACTTTTTTCCATATCAGTCACCGTTTCCTACGGTAAGGCCGCCTTGTCCCTTGAAATCCACGATAACCATAACATCACGGATTTGCTCTATATCAGCAAATATCTTTATTTCCGCATAAATCGAAGTGTTATACTCATCACTTCCAACCGATTTAATTTCACCGATTAAAAGTCCTTTAGGAAAAATTCCTTCTCCCGATGTTACGACATAGTCACCGACCGCAATATTACAAGAACGTGACAAATTATAAAACTTTGTGTTGCCTGTTTTAGCTAACTCAAGACTTCCCGAAACCACACCAGAATCGTTAGTTCTGTTAGATAAAGCACCTAAAGTAATGTCGGGGCTTAAAATCGTTCTCACCTTTGAAGTGGAAAGACCGACCTCACTTATATAGCCTACCAAACCATCCTTCGTTATAACGGGGTCATATTGCTTAATACCGTCTGCTGTACCTTTGTTTATAACAAAGCTTTTATAAGGGTCCTGCACATCAGAAGAAATTTTTGTGGCATCCTGAAATTTAAAATCCGGGTTGTTTTCTTTGATTTCAAGGAACTGCTTATAATGCTCGTTTTCCTTTTTGATTTCCTCGTAATCAACAAGCCTATTTCGAAGCTCTGCTATTTCAGCCTCTAAATCAGCATTTTCAATCATTGCCTGCTCACCATCTGAATAAGCATTAGAAAAATCAGACAACATATTTGAAACCTTATTTATGCCGCTTTCAAAAGGTGCTATTATTGAGGCAAATATATTGGACTGCGGAGAAATACTACCGCCTAAAATAACACAAAATACAGATACTGCAATCAGAGTAAGTATTACAGCAAGTATAATTTTAAATTGTTTTGAAGAGAAGAAAAAACGCATTTTATCCTCCAAGAATTGATTATATTATTATCTGAAACGTTTACCTCTGCGGAATACATAATTTTGGAATCCGCTGTCGGCTTCAAGTCGCTTTGCAGTACCAAGTACCACGCAATCAAGCGGATTGGCCGCAATAGTCACGGGCATACCTGTTTCTTCAGCAACAAGCTCGGCAAAGCCACGTAGCAGTGCTCCGCCACCTGTAAGTGTAATTCCCCTATCCATAATATCAGCAGATAATTCGGGAGGAGTTTTTTCAAGTGTCAATCTTATAGTATCAAGAATTTGTGAAATTGGGTCAGCCATGGCCGCACGTACTTCCTCTGAAGTAATAGTAACCGTTTTGGGCAATCCGTCAACCTGATTTCTTCCCTTTACCTCGACACTTGTCTCATTTTCATAAGGCTTTGCAGAGCCAATTTCAATTTTAATTTGTTCTGCTGTGCGCTCACCAATTAAAAGACTGTGCTTACGCCTTATGTAGTTTATAATTGCTTCGTCAAGGTCATCGCCGGCAATACGAATTGACTGTGCGGTAACAATATCACCAAGGGATATAACCGCAACCTCACTTGTACCACCGCCAATATCAACCACCATATTGCCAGCCGCATCCCAAACAGGAAGTCCGGCACCTACTGCCGCTGCCATAGGCTCTTCTACCAAGTCAATATCGGTAGCGCCTGCTTGCTTACAAGCGTCATAAACCGCACGGCTTTCAACCTCGGTTACACCCGACGGAATACAAACCACCATGCGAACTCTCGAAAAGAAGGAGCCTTTAAGAGCATTTCTTACAAATCTTTTAAGCATAGCAGCCGTAACATCAAAGTCGGCAATAACGCCATCCTTTAAAGGTCTTACCGCAACAATAGACCCGGGGGTTCTTCCTATCATTTCTTTAGCTTCAGTACCAACTGCACGTACTGCATCATTTCTTATATCATAAGCCACAACCGACGGCTCACGCATAATAATACCTTTGCCCTTTAGGCAAACTAATGTATTTGCTGTTCCAAGGTCAACACCAATATCTCTTGTAAACATAACTTTTCTCCAATCTTACTTTATATCAGGCACTATAAACTTTATCGCATTGTGCATATTTTCAATAACAAATTTTTCCTTTGAGTCGGAATACTCACCATCAAGTGTCCAAGCGATTTTATCGCCACTTTCAACCACAATTTTATCGGTGTGGAAAAACTCTATTCCCTCTTTTGTAAAATCCTTTTTCAAAAGACCATCTATAATCGGCTGAAGTTTTAAAATGTTATCGGGTTTTCTAATAAGTAAAACCTCAAACAAACCGTCATTAAGTTCAACCACATTTTCCTTGAATTTAACAATACCGCCTACCGACATCGAGTTTGAAACAGCGCCAAAAAGAAAATCTCCCTCGATTATCCGGTCGTTTATTATAAATTTCATATGGTTAGGCTTTAAGCTTCCAAGACTTTTAATACCGCCTATTAAATAAGCTGTTTGACCTAAAAAGTTTTTCATGCCCTGGGGCGTATTATAAGAGGCCGATGTGAAAGCACCAAAGGAGGCAGTATAGGTGAAATACTTTTCATCAAATTTTCCTATATCAAGAGTAATTTCTCTACCACCATCTATCTTGTCTGCTGCCTTTTGAATACCTCTTGGTATCCCAAGGCCTTGCGACCACTCGTTAAGTGTGCCCGCAGGAATATATCCGATTTTTACCGAAACTCCCGTTTGCATTAAACCTGTTATTACCTCGTTTAATGTTCCGTCGCCGCCACAAACAACCACTTTTTCATATTCATTTTCTTTGATTTGCTTTACTCTTTCGGTGGCATCGGCACGTTCCTTGGTAGGATATACTGTAACCTCATATCCTGCAGATGAAAGCGTTTGAACAACACCCATAAGCTCGGTTTTCATTTTTGCTTTGCCAGACTGTGGATTTGCAATTATTAAAATTCTTTTATTTGTCACTTTAATCTACCTCTCAAAGAAATCATCTGTAATCAATAGGTAAAGTTGCAACAGCGTTTAAATCGCTTTTCGCAATATTTCCCGAATTGTATTCGTATATTGCCTGAGCACCTACCATTGCAGCATTATCACCGCAGTATTTAAGCGGTGGATAAAAAAGCTCATATCCTCTTTTTTTACATTCCTCTGTCATACGGCGCCTTAGCTCACTGTTTGCCGAAACACCGCCTGCAACAGTTATTTTTTTATAGCCTAAATTTTCGGCTGCTTTAAAAGTGTTTTCAAGCAGCATATCACAAACACGTTCTCTTATAGTAGCAGCTAAAACAGGAACATCAATTTCATTTCCCTTTTGCTTTGCGTTGTGAATAGTATTTATAACTGCAGTTTTCAGTCCCGAAAAACTGAAATCATATTCTCCTCCGCCCGACTTTGGCTTTGGAAGCGGGTATTTTGTAAAATCTGATACAGTCGCTATTTTATCGAGTGTGACTCCTCCAGGATAAGAAAGTCCCATGCACCGAGCGGTTTTATCAAAACATTCGCCCGCCGCATCATCCCTTGTGCCGCCTAAAATCTTAAATGTGGTATAATCTGTAACCTCGACAATAACGGTGTTTCCGCCCGACACTAAAAGACACAAAAATGGCGGTTCTAAATTTTTATGCTCTAAATAATTTGCCGCTATATGACTTCTTAAATGATGAACCGGAATAAGCGGAACCCCTAAAGACAACGCCAATCCTTTTGCAAAATTGACACCGACAAGAAGCGCTCCGATAAGTCCGGGTGCAAAGGTAACTGCCACCGCATCAATATCGGAATATGTAAGTCCCGCAGCATTTACCGCTTCATCACACACAGCAGATATTGCCTCAGTATGACGACGGGAAGCAATTTCCGGCACCACACCGCCATAAATTCTGTGCTCTGCAATTTGCGTTGCAACTATATTAGATAAAACCTCTCTATCCTCTACGATGGCAACCGAAGTTTCATCACAAGAGGATTCTATACTTAAAATTTTCATATTTTAAAACCTTTTTGTCATTATTATTGCGTCCTCGTGGGGACTTGTGTAAAAATTCTTTCTTACACCTTCTTGTATAAAGCCAAGTTTTGTATAAAGCGAAATTGCATTTTGATTTGACCGCCTTACTTCCAAAGAGACAAAGCTTAAACCGATTTCATCCCGCAATTTCAAAACACGCTTTACAAGAGCGGTTGCGACTCCTTTTTTTCTGCAAGACGGAAAAACCGCAACATTAGTCACATAGCCTTCATCAAGTACACAGCTTATTCCGATATAGCCCATAACCTTTTCACATTTTTCAAAAACGAAAAATTTTGTATTTACAGTCATAGCATCAATTATTGATTGTCGACTCCAAGGAGTAGAAAAGCATTCCTTTTCCAAAAGTACAACGCTATCAATATGGGCATCGCTCATAGGCTTTACAAAATGCTCCGCCATTTCTTTGTCAATAGCGCTAAAAATTTCATTTCGGCAATTCTCGTAATGCTCAAGGTCGAATCCATACGGGTCGGGTATTCCGCCCGATAAAACAAATACCTTGTCACTAGCCACACTATCTAAAACCTGCTTGTGAGAGGTTGACATACAAAATATTTTATCCGCCCACAAAATGTCTTCTTTTGTAATTTGCTGTGCTTTGTGACTGCTTATATCAATTCCGACCTTTTGCATAGCCAATAGTGAATTTTCACTGACATCAGCAGGATAAACGCTAAGCCCCCTGCTTTTTACAAAAACATTGTCTATCTTTAAGCTTTTTAAATATCCCTCAGCCATAGGGCTTCGGCAGGTATTTCCTGTACATACAAAAAGTATATTCATTATCCCTTTGCCTCTAACCAAGTTTTTCCAAAGCTTGCCTCTGCCAAAAGCTTAACCGAAAGTATTACCGCATTTTCCATTTGGGAGGACAAAATTTCGCAAACCTTTGCTGCATCCTTTTCATCGCACTCAACTATCAATTCATCGTGTACCTGCAAAATGAGCTTTGCAGTAGGAATTTCAGCTTCTAAACGGTTAAACACCTTTATCATAGCAAGCTTTATTATGTCTGCCGCAGTGCCTTGAATTGGAGCATTACGTGCTACCCTTTCACCAAATGCACGCAGCATTGCATTTGAATTGCTAAGCTCGGGCAAATATCGCCTTCTTCCAAAATAGGTTGTAACAAAACCGTCTGCCTTGGCAGCCGCTATTGTATCGTCCATATATTTTGCAACCGACGGATAAGTTGCCAAATAATTTTTGATATAACTGTCAGCCTCTTTTCGAGTGACGCCAATATCCTTTGCAAGAGAAAAAGCACCAATACCGTAAACTATACCAAAATTAACCGCCTTTGCACGACTTCTAAGTGTAGGAGTTACCATATCAACCGGAATCGAAAACACCTGCGATGCAGTCGCTGTGTGAATATCAATTCCTGAAGAAAAGGCGCTAATCATATTTTCGTCATTTGCCATAGAGGCTAAAACCCTTAACTCAATCTGTGAATAGTCGGCATCGCAAAGCACTCGACCTTCATCGGCTATAAAAAACTCACGCAGTCTTTTACCCTCATTTGTTCTCACAGGTATGTTTTGAAGATTCGGCTCAAGAGAAGAAATTCTGCCTGTTCGAGCTTCGGTTTGATTAAAGGTTGTGTGTATTCTGCCATCACTGCCAATACAAGCTGATAACCCTTCCGTATAGGTTGATTTCAGCTTTGAAAGCTGTCTAAATTCAAGCAAATATTTTACAGCGGGATGCTTATCCTTTAAATCCTCCAAAACCTCGGCATTTGTACTGTAACCGCTTTTGGTTTTCTTCTTTGCAGGAAGTCCCAATTTTTCAAACAGGGCTACACCTAACTGCTTTGGAGAATTAAGGTTAAATTCGTACCCTACAAGCTCGAAAACCTTGCTTTCAAGCTCACTTATCCTCACAGTCAGTTCTTCTGACATATTTTGAAGTCCTGCCTTGTCCGCCTTAAAACCAACAAGCTCCATATCTCCTAAAACCTTGGCGAGTGGCAACTCTATCTCACAAAAGAGCTTTAATTGATTTGTCTTTTCGAGTTCTTTTAAAAGGTTGTCGCAAGCAACTTTAAAACAACAAGCATTTTTAATAAAATCATCACCGTCAAGCTCTACCGCACAACCATACTCTGCTATTAGTCTTTCAATTTCATAACTTGATGACGGATTACAAATATAACCTGCAAGGAGTGCATCAAATGTTATATTCTTTATGTTTTTGTTTTGCTTATAAAGATTTTTGTAATCGTAAACCCTTTTGGCAATAGATTCGTTTTCGAGTATTTCCTTCGCTTGATCACTTGTTATCACGCAAGCCTTATCACATGACACCACAGCGCATTTATCATTTTCAAAGTAAAGTGTCAACTCACTGCTATCCAAATCATCACATACGCAAAAGCTCGGCTTTTCCTCATCAAATGACATCTCAATTTGTGCATTAACGGGAGTGATACCCATTTTTTCCATAAGCTTAAAAAATTCAAGCTTTGTCATAAGTCGTGCAAGCTCGGATTCTTGCCTTTCTTTTACTCGATATTTTTCAATATCGCAGTCAATAGGAGCAGTTTTACAAATAGTACCAAGCGTACGGCTTAAATACGCACTCTCTCTACCGTTTGCCAATTTTGTTCTTACACCCTCTTTAATTTCGAGAGTGTCTAGATTTTCATAAATATAATCAATACTGTGGTATCTCGTTATCAAATCGGTTGCGGTTTTTTCACCGATTCCCTGAACACCAGGAATATTGTCCGAGCTGTCACCCATAAGGCTTTTAAGCTCTATCATTTCTTCGGGAGTAAGTCCGTATTTTTCAAAAATAGCTTGCTTATCGTAATTTATAACCTCGGTATGACCCATACGAGTAGTTGCTAAAAGGACACGTGTTTTATCGGTAATAAGCTGAAGCGAATCTCGGTCACCTGTTGAAATAACAAATTCATTTCCGCTTTGCTCACATATATGTGCCAATGTACCTAAAATATCATCGGCTTCAAAACCCTCACACTCAATACAGGAATATCCCGCAAGGCTAAGCCACTCTTTCATAATTGGCATTTGGCTATGCAGTTCTTCGGGCATACCTTTTCGACCTGCTTTGTAAGCGTCATACATTTTATGTCGGAAGGTCGGAGCTTTTAAATCAAAGGCTACTACCACACCATCGGGGTTTTCCATAGAAATCAGTTTGTTTAAAATGTTTATAAAGCCATAAACGGCATTTGTGTATTGACCGTCCTTTGTCGTAAGCAATTTAATACCGTAAAAAGCACGATTTATGATACTATTTCCGTCAATAGCTAAAAGCTTCAAGCCCTTTTCCTCCCATTTTAGCCAAAGCATTTAAACTCGAATCAGATTTTGAAACAAGTATTTTTCGCTTAGCTTATGTTTTAATACTCGTAAATCCGTCAGGATTTACTGCGTTGTTGCCTCGCACATCAAAAAATCCTTTATTTACAAAATTCTGCGACCCGAACGGTGCAGTTTTTTGAGGAGATTTTGGTAAAGCCTATAAGGCTAACTCCTACACGTGACAATGAGCCGAAAGCTACCTAAAAACCGCCCTTTAAGGCAGGGTCTTAGTTTGAACGCTTTGGCTATATAATAATCTATAATATTATATCACAATAATATTGTAATGTCACCCATTTTTTTAAAAAATTAAGGTTTTTTAAGGCTTTCTTTTAAATTTTTTCACTATTTTAAAAAGTGTTCATAAAATGATATTGAAGTAAGTTAAATTTCCAAAACTTCAATTTCACTTAGGAGGCCACTTTATGTCAGAACAAAAAAATTGTAATACTACCGCTAATGACTTTAAAGAAGCGGTTTGTATCGACGCAGGAAGAGTTTTTGATTCCTGCTGTCAAAAAGATTGCCTCGAAAATCTTCGAGTTTTCTTTATGCCGGACGCACAAGAAATCATAGCCGGCGCCACAAACGTAAGATTGCGTTGTGCAGAAGTACTTAATGCAAATGTAGAAGTAACTCCCGTAAACTTTAACAAAGGCTTTTATTCCTGCGACATCACCTTTTATTTCCTGTTGACTTTTGATGTTTTTACAGCACAAAATCCCTGCCCTGTTTCAGTAAACGGTGTCACAAGCTACTCAAAAAAGGTGATTTTATACGGTGGTGACGGTAGCGTAAAATTATTCTCTAACACCGTAAACTGCGATTGCACCGCACGAAGTATTACAAACGGTACTACAAATTCTCCCAAATGTGTAGTAGGCGCTGTTGACCCCGTACCTTTAGGTGCAAAGCTTTCTTGTGTCAGAGATTGTTATGAAAATATCTGTTGCTTGCCGCAATGTATTTGCGATATTTTAGGCGGAAATATTTGTACAGATTTGCCTGAAGGCACACCTACAGTCTTTGTTTCGCTCGGACTTTTCTCCATTGTTCAGCTTATCAGAAACGTTCAAATGTTAGTGCCGGTTTATGACTACTGTATTCCCGAAAAAACCTGCTCTGAAACAATAAACGAAACCGAACCCTGTGACGCCTTCAAGAAAATCAATTTCCCCTTTGATGACTTTTTTCCTCCAAGACCTGCAAATATAGATAATAATTGCTGTTCTTCCTGTAAATAAGAAAAGATGGACATTTTGGCCACGCCAGATACGGCGTGGACAAAATCTCCACCCAAAATTTTATATTTTTAGTTCATTGCTGAAATGTCAAGCTCACTAAACCTTTCAAAAAATCCCTTTAAATGGGCAATATCCTTATCTATTCCGCCCTCAACATTGCTCTCAAAATTCATAGGCATTACGGGGTCATGAACGCTAAGACGCAGTAAAAACCATCCGTTTTCGGTGGAAACTCTGATACCCTCACGGTTATCGTCGGCAATTTTGTAGTTAGGAACAGTTTTTGCATATTTTTCAAGCTCATCAATAACATTAAGACCATAAGCTTTGAAATCCGGGTTCTTAATATTAAAGCGTATTTCCCTTTCCTCTTTAGGCATTTCCATTGTTGACAGTAAAGCGTTAATGTCTGTACCTCGTGCTAATTCAATTACAATCTTTGTAACAAGATATGCCCCGTCATCAAGGAAGAAATTTTCTTTTAATGCAGCGTGACCGGAGGTTTCTATCGCCAAGGGGCAATCCATACCGTTTTGTGTCAGTTCAATCGCTTTATTGATGACATTTTTATATCCTCTTCGATAACGGTAATGTGTGCCTTGAAGATCGTTTTCAATAAACTTTTTAAGTCCGTCACTTGTAACCGAATCAGTAACGATAACCGCACCGCTTCTGCCCTTTGTTGCAATGTAGGAAGCAAGTGCTATAAGTCGATTACGGTTAATTTCTTCGCCGTCAGAGCCAACACATCCTGCCCTGTCAACATCGGTGTCAAAAATAAGACCCAAATCGGCATTATTTTCTTTTACAGCCCTGCAAATGCTGTCCATTGCTTGTTTATTTTCGGGGTTAGGAATATGATTCGGGAACATACCGTCAGGCTCTAAAAACTGACTTCCCGTAACATCGGCACCAAGAGGTTCTAAAACACGTCTTGCATAAAAACCGCCTGCTCCGTTGCCGGCATCAACTACAATTTTATAACCCTTGAGCGGTTTATCCTCTACCGATTTTCCAAGTTCTTCGCAGATAATTCGTCTAAGTCTTGCGGCATAAATTGCCATAAAATTCATTTCGGCGCAAACACCCGGACAATTTGAAATGATTTCTTCACCATTATTTGCCATTTCTACAATTTCGGTCAAATCACAGTTATCTATGCCGCCCTCGGGAGTAAAAAATTTAAGACCGTTTCTGTCAAACGGATGATGACTTGCAGTAATTTGTATTGCGGCATCAGTATGAATATCAACAGTAGTCATAAACATAGCAGGAGTAGAAGCCAATCCACAATCAATAACACAAGCTCCTGCATTTATAATTGCTTGCTTAACGTGACCTGCAATTTCCTCGCCCGTAATACGTGAATCGTGACCGACAGCAATAATAAGCTTTGATGGATTTTTCTCATATTTATTTACATACCAAGAAACGAAAGCCGCAGTAATATCATAAACCGCTTCGTTAGTAAGGTTTACCTCTTTACCTCCTAAATTAGTTGCCACACCTCGTATATCAGTACCGCTTTTTAGTGAAGTATAATCCATAATAATTCTCCTTGAAAGGTTTAAAATTTAAGAAAATAAATACCTGGCGGAAAAATAACCCACTATGAGTAATGTTATCACCGCCGCCGTATAAAACATAGCTTTTAAAAACAATTCTTTAGAATCTCTTTTTTTACTCAAGTCAAAACACCTCGTATAGCCAAAGTATTGACTGTTATCCAAATCTTTAGACAGAGGGCATTTATGACCATTTACAGACTTTCGCCTGATAATTTTAAAATTTTTTTAACTAAAACCGAAATCAAATACGGTTTCGGGGGTTATGAAAACTTAATTTTTATGAAAAACGGAACCCGAAAAAAAATCAAATCCCTCGTTTTAAATATAATCAAACCGCCATTTAACAATATGATTATAAGAGGTAAAATAGTTATTCTCAAATCCGGCTGCCTTATAAACATTGACATTATAAAGGAAACCGAAGAAACGGTATATTTATTTGAAAATTGTGACCGCTTGATTAGGAATATAGGCTATCTTTATCCGTTTTTCAAATTTGAAAAAAGTGATTTATACCTTTATAAAAATGAATATTTTCTCGCCCTAAACCGAGAGTTTTTACCCCTCGAAAAATACAAAACCAAGAATAAGATTTTAGTTGCAAAAGCAAAAGAATACGGCAAACCGCTTGTTTTAAACGACGCAATTTACCGTTTTGGAAAGGCTTTTATTAAAGATTTTTAAGATATTTTGTGCGTTTTTCCATTTCAGGTGAGAAAAGGTAGCTTCCCGCCACCAAAACATTAGCACCCGCCTTTACTGCAAGTGGTGCAGTTTCAGCGTTTATTCCGCCGTCAACCTCTAAATCAATATCAAGTCCACGACGTTTTATTTCCGCCCTTAAAGCTTCAAGCTTTGGCAAAGCGCATTCCATAAAGCTTTGTCCGCCAAAACCGGGCTCAACCGACATTACAAGAACCATATCACATAGAGGCAAAAGCTCAAAAATCTCCTCGGCAGAAGTCATCGGCTTAATTGTCAGACAGGATTTACAGCCGAGCTCTCTTATCTTTTTTAGTGTTTCGGCAACAGGACTGCCGGCTTCATAATGAAAGCCCAAAACGTCGGAAACCTCGGCAAACTGCTCTATATAGCGATGTGGTCTGTCAATCATAAGGTGAACATCCATAGGAACTGTGGAATACTTCTTTATTGACTTTATAAGCGGCACACCAAAGGAAATATTTGGAACGAAAATACCGTCCATTACGTCAAGATGAAGCATATCGATGCCTGCTTCCTCAAGCCTTTTTATATCATCCTTCATCGACAAAAAGTCTGCCGTCAAAACAGAGGGTGAAACTTTAATTGACATTCTCCTACCCCTTTCATTTTCCGATTTAATTTTAAACCATATATTACATTTTGTCAATATGGACAAAAATCAAAAACTTCCCAAATTTTCATAAATTAAAGGAAGTTTTTATTTGTTTTTCGCCTTTGCCCTTTGGATAAGGTTATAAATTAAATAACCTGTCCCGCTGAGCGCCAACGTTATCGCCATTATAATTATTGCCAGCTTGTACTTTTTAAGGCCTAATGCGTCTCCTCCTAAAGTCGAGGTTATTATGGACGGCAGGCGTGCAAGTGAAACAATCAGTAAAAAGTGTGATATTTTAATATCCACAAGTCCCACAAAATAGGTCAGTAAATCCTTCGGGGTTCCCGGCAAAAAGAAAAGAAGGAAAATCAGCCTGTTTCTACGCTTTTCGTTTTTAAGAAACTTTAAATTTTGTATTTTGCCTGTGTCAAAAAAGATTTCGACAAATCTTGTCCCAAAGCACTTCACAAGCAAAAGCACCGCAAGACTGCCAAGTGTTATTCCTATTACACAAAGAATCGTACCTTCAACTGCACCGAAGGCATATCCCGCCACCATTTCAAGTGGCTCGCCCGGGATAAGCGCCACAACAACCTGAACAAAAACCATTAAAACAAAGGCTATTCTTCCTAAAATCCCGTAAGTATCAACCCATATTTTAAACCTTTCGGGGTTGCTTGCAAACTCGACAATCGGTTTTCCAACAAACCAGGTAAAGAATCCCATAAACAAAAGGAAAATTATAATTGCCAAAATTTTAAATGTCTTTTTATCCTTGAGAGATAACCTCTCACGCTTTTGCGGCATTATACTTCCTCCCTTTTTCGACATTCTACAATCACCATAATACCTTATAAAAGCAGTTTCATCAAGAAAAATTTTTTAAAGATTGATATTATTGATATAAGATGTTATTATGTATATGTAAATTCTTTAGCGTTTGGAGGTGTTTTTCTTGAAACTCGAAATTTTGCAAAGCTGTCCGTCTGTAATTCGTGATTTTTTGACCTATAACGAAACAATAAAAGGTAAATCCTCACTTTCTGTAGAGGGTTATTACCTCGATTTGCAGTCATTTTTTCGCTATATTTTAATGGTCAGAGGAAAAACCGATGAAACAACAGCATTTGAACAAATCGATATAAAAGATGTCGATTTAGAGTTAATTAAAACCATAACCATTTCCGATTTGTATGCATTTTTGGTTTTTTGCAAAAACGAGCGACATAACAATGCCGCCACAAGAGCGAGAAAAACCTCTACACTTCGTATTTTCTTTAAATACCTATCCTCTCAAACACATTTAATAGAGGAAAACCCAGCTTTAATGCTCGAATCTCCAAAGGTTAAACAATCCCTTCCAAAGCATTTGACCCTTGAGGATTCTATTGAACTTTTGAACTCGGTTGACGGTAACAACAAACAGCGTGATTACTGTATTTTAACCCTGTTTTTGAACTGCGGACTTCGCCTTGCTGAGCTTTGTGCTCTGAATCTCGGAAGCATTTCACAAGACGGAACACTGACAGTTATCGGTAAAGGAAACAAAGAAAGAATTGTTTACCTAAATTCTGCTTGTCTTGATGCCATCAAAGCTTATTTGCAGGTGCGACCACACGACAATATCCCCATCACCGACAAAAACGCACTATTTATAAGTCGTAATCATAGACGAATCAGCCCTAAAACTGTTCAGCATATTGTAAAAACCTATCTCCAAAAATCAGGGCTTGGCGATATGGGCTATTCTACACACAAGCTTCGCCATACTGCCGCTACACTTATGTATCAGCATGGAGATGTGGATATTCGTGTACTAAAGGATATTTTAGGTCACGCAAATTTAGGCACAACCCAAATTTATACCCACGTTTCCGACAAACAAATCAAACAAGCTGTTGACAAAAACCCGCTTTCAAATGTAAAGCAGA
Source organism: Acutalibacteraceae bacterium (assembly GCA_045590775.1). Lineage (GTDB taxonomy): Bacteria > Bacillota > Clostridia > Oscillospirales > Acutalibacteraceae > UBA737. Next base: position 7,499 of record JAZNRN010000062.1, on the reverse strand, counting down.
AATAACAGTTATTATCACTATAGGTTGCAAATTGAATTTATAATTAGTAATTAAATGAAAAAACTCAATCTACATTGTAGGGGCGACGCCTGTGTGCTCGCCCGTTTTTTATGCGATTTAATAGGATACTTTTTTATTGCTATTTCTGTAATAATGTGATAAAATAACCTTACCACACAAAATTTAATATTACGCTTAAAACAAGTGTGTATTTTTATTTCGGTAAAAATGCAGACTATTTTTCGCATACTTGTTGTAAGCGTTAAATTTTGTGTGGTAGCAAACTAAAGTCATGCATTTTTCGGTGTGTGTGACTTTGAGTTGCACACACTTTTTATTTTTAGGAGGATGTCTAAAATGGCAAATATGTTTTCAGGAAATGTGGACAAGACAATACCAAAAGATTTGAAGGACTGTTATAAAACAGATAGTATAACCCAAAATCTTTGGAGTTGGTGCGAACGATTAGAAAGATGGGGCTATATTCTTTGCGTGATAATGGTTTTTGTTGGTATTATTGCAATAATTTCAAATGCGGTAGAAACCGCACAATTACTTGATGAATACAATATTGATACATACGAAATAAGAGAGCTGATGGCAGAAGAAGGTATAAAAGTTAAATCAGTATTTGAAGTTGTCGTAGAAGATATTATAAAATGGTCGCTTTACTGCTTCTTAGAATATTGTGCATATCATATTTTAGCTTTATTAATCGGTTCATTGGCTACTATTGTTCAGCACACAAAAATCAGTGCAAATATAGCGCTTTACAATTCTGCAAAAGCAGAGAGTATCTCCGATGATTATGAAGAGGAAAGCATTAAAAAAAGTGTTTTTAGCGACACAGATAATTACGAATCGGAAGCACAGAAAGACAACGCACCATCAGAAACGGTGAAACTTTTTTATGCTATTAGTGCCATTGTTGTAATAGCGCTCATACTGATTATATGGAGCGCTACCGCATCGTAAAAAATATAAACGGGCGAGCACACAGGCATCGCCCCTACAATGTGAATTGTGATTTTTTACGCCTCCCTTGCCCTAAAGGGAGGTGGATTTTGCGTAGCAAAAGACGGAGGGATTCCCATTACGCATTAAAAATTACTCATTAAAAAAGGAGGCTTTCGCCTCCTTTTTTATTTCGCTTTTTTGAATTTTGATACTGTAACAAAGCCTAAAGTACAAAGCAAAATTGTGCTTATTAAAATCAGGTACATAACAGATATTGAAACTTCATTGTCAAAAAATTTTATATTGCAGTCAACCGCACTTTTAAGACTATTTATTGCCTCTTGCGGCACACCCTGTGCATTCATTTCGGCAAAAGCCCCTCTTAAAGAGTGGTTTCTAAGCAGTGATGTGGCATAAGTGCCTGGCAAAAAGGAAATTACCCTTTGTAAAGTTAGTGAAAAATTAGAAATAGGCATATATGCTCCGCAAATAAAGCCATAGCCCGAGCTTACGATAGTACCGACAGCCGAAGCCTGTCCGTTGGTTTTTAATCGGCAATTTATAAGTGATGATAGCGCTGTGCCAAAAAGAACCAAAAGTATTACGTCACAAATTATAAGAAGTACATCGGCTACTGACAAATACCAGCCCAATATTGCGATATAAATAAACCCTATAACAAGTGCAGTAAAGCAAATTATAAGGGTGACTAAAGCACTCGAAATAAAATAACCCAGTGCCAATGTTCCTTGCTTTACAGGGCTTATCAAAAAATCTCTATGAGCGCCTGTCACTTTATCTTGCACCATCAAAAGATTAGAGCAAAAAGCAACTGTCACACAGCAAACCGCTAAAAGCGAGGATAAAAGCTGACAAGCAACCGTTGAATCAATTATCTTTTCGCTGACGGTAAAGCCTGCAGGCATTGTTGACATAAAGGCATCCTTATAAACCTTTGCCAAAAATGTGGCATAAAGTACTAAAAGTATCAAAGGGGTTATAAGCGAGGTTATAAACATACCCTTATCCTTAAAAAAGAGCTTACAATTTCTTTTAATCAAAGCTTGTAATGTCATTTTTGCTCACTCCCTTCAAGCTTTTTGCCTGTGATATTCAAAAACACATCATCCATTTTGCCCTTTGTGATTTCATAATCAACAAAAAGCCTTGGGTTTTCAATTATCATTTTTGTTGCCTCGGCAGTACTTTCAACCTCTACTAAAAATCCGCCTTTTATCGCTGTATATGGTTTGCCGAGCACTTTTAAGGAGTCCTCCTCGACTCCGTAAAGGGTTATGAAATCTCCTGTATATTTGTTTTTGAGTTCGAGCGGAGTGCCCTCGGCCGCTATTTTACCACTGTCTAAAACAACGATATAATCGGCATTTGCCGCCTCCTCCATATAGTGAGTTGTGAGGAAAACGGTAAGACCATCTTTTTTTCTCAGGTCTAAAATCACATCCCACAAAAGCCTTCTCGTTTGCGGGTCAAGACCTGTTGTCGGCTCGTCCAAAACAAGAATTTCGGGATTGTGAAAAAGCGCACGTGCTATATCAATTCTACGCTTTTGACCGCCTGATAGCTTTCCAACACTTCGATTTAGAAAGCTACCAAAGTCGAGCATATCCGACAGCTTTTTAAGCCTATTTAAAAATTCATCACCAAAAATTCCGTAAAGTGCCGCTCTGTTTTTTAAATTATCCCTTACTGTAAGGGCGCCATCAAGCACCGATGTTTGAAAAACAACACCAATTTTACGGGAGATGTTTTCAAAATTTTGGTCAATACTCTTACCCGTTATTAAAACCTCGCCGCTATCCTTTCTAAGTGCATCACACATAATGTTAATTGTAGTTGATTTCCCTGCACCATTTTCACCTAAAAAGGCAAAAAGCTCGCCCTTTTTGACCGAAAAAGAGAGATTGTCAACCGCTTTTATATCACCAAAGGATTTTGATAAATTCTTAATTTCAATAATTTTTTCCATAAACCATAACCTCAAATGTGCTTAACTTCGGATATTTTTATATACTCCTCTGCCCTGCCCGATTTTATTGTATTTAAGGCCCCTATAAATGTAATACTTAACATTTCGGATATTTGTTCTTCAGAAAAAGAGCAAACACCCAGAGCTATTTGTGACGCTATTCCATAGCCTTCAAGCCACATAATTTTAAAAAGCTTTTTTGCATCGTCTCTTTCAAGACCGTATTTTTCCATCACAATATCTAAAACTCCAAGCCCGCCGCCGATTAGTGTATCAATCGAGCTTTCAAAATCATAATCGGGTGGTGCTTTTTGCATAAAAAGGAGCTTAAAAAGCTCCGGTTCAATTTCCGCAAACCTTATAAACTGCATACCGTGCCGCTTAAATGCAGGCGTATAGTCAGCATAATCGCTTAAATGCTTGTGATATATTTCGAGCGCCCTTTTTATGACATTGTTTTTAAGAATGTCCATATTTTGAAATGCAGTAAAAATCGGCTTTACGCTTGTGCCTAATGTGAGAGCCAGCTGCCTTGCAGTAAGGGTTTCTATTCCGCCTATTCTGACAAGCTCTATCGCTTTATCAATGATTTGTTCTTTTGTATATTTGAATTTTGGCGGCACATTTTTCACCTCGTTTTTATACAAAAATCGTTATGCAACGTGTGTTACCTATAATATAACATATTCCCCACTTTATGTCAAGGGTATTATACGTCTTACTAACTCCGATTTTTAAAAATGCAGCAATTAAGAAAAAGCGGGTATTACAAATCACCAAACCGAGATTCCTTTACCTGTTGTATCCCACGCCTCACCGATAGATAAAATAACAAAGCTTCACCCTTTTAAATTGTTTGACAATATAAATAATATGTGTTAGAATAAAATGATTTTAAAACAATTTTTGGTGTTTTGGAGGAATAAAAATGCTGGATATTAAATTTATTTGTGATAATCCTGAAATCGTTAAGGAAAATATAAAGAAAAAATTCAAAGATTCAAAGCTTCCGTTGGTTGATGAGGTAATTACCCTTTACGGTGAAAAGTGTGCTGCCAACACAAAGGCAAGTGAGCTTCGTGCCAACAGAAACAAAATAAGCAAGCAAATCGGTATGCTTATGGGCCAAGGCAAGCGTGACGAAGCCGAACAAATGAAAAAGCTTGTAAGTGAGCAGGCTGAAGAATTAAAAGCACTCGAAGAAAAGGAAGCAGAGCTCCAAAAGAAAGTGCTTGAAATCCAAATGAAAATACCCAACATTGTAGATAGTAGCGTGCCTGTTGGTAAAGATGACAGCGAAAATGTTGAAGTTATGCAGTACGGTGAAAAAACCGTTCCTGATTTTGAAATCCCCTATCATACAGATATTATGGCGGCATTTAACGGCATCGACAAGGAAGCTGCCGGTAAGGTTGCAGGTGAAGGCTTTTACTACCTTATGGGCGATATTGCAAGACTTCACTCGGCTGTGCTTTCCTATGCTCGTGACTTTATGATTGACAAGGGCTTTACCTACTGTATTCCCCCTTATATGATTAGAAGCAATGTTGTAACCGGTGTTATGAGCTTTGAAGAAATGGATGCTATGATGTACAAAATCGAGGGAGAGGACCTTTATTTAATCGGTACATCGGAGCACTCGATGATTGGTAAATTCATCGATACTATGACAGCCGAAGAGTCGCTTCCCTTGACTCTAACAAGCTATTCTCCTTGCTTTAGAAAAGAAAAGGGCGCTCACGGTATTGAGGAACGTGGTATTTACCGTATTCACCAATTTGAAAAGCAGGAAATGATTGTTATCTGTAAGCCCGAAGAAAGTATGGATTGGTTCAACAAGATGTGGAGCTACTCGGTTGAGCTCTTCAGAAGTATGGATATTCCGGTGCGCACACTTGAATGCTGCACAGGCGACCTTGCAGACCTAAAGGTTAAGTCTTACGATGTCGAAGCTTGGAGTCCCAAGCAACAAAAGTATTTTGAGGTTTGCTCTTGCTCCAACCTCGGCGATGCACAGGCTCGCAGACTTGGTATTAAGGTTAAGTCTGCCGACGGTAAGAAATACCTTGCCCACACCCTTAACAACACCGTTGTTGCTCCCCCTCGTATGCTTATTGCTTTCCTCGAAAACAACCTCTCTTATGACGGAGAAAAATATACTATTTCTATCCCCGAGGCTCTTCGTCCTTATATGGGCGGCAAAGAAAAAATCGAAAGCAAGTAATTTAAAAGCAACTCGAAAGAGTTGCTTTTTTCAAACAATAAGCAAAAAAATTGCCATTAAGACTTCTATTTAATATACTAAATCTGAAAGGATATATTATGAATTTTACAGAGATTGCAAACAATAGATATTCTTGCCGAAAATATGATATAAATAAACCTGTCGAGGATGAGAAAATCGATGCCATTTTAAAAGCAGGGCTGCTCTCCCCTTCGGCTTGTAATGGTCAACCCTATCACATAACAGTTTTAAAAGGCGACAAAGCAAAACAAGTTGCACTTACAACAAGGGCTTTGAAAATCAACGGTTTTGTCGAACAGGCACCCGTTTTACTTATAATTTCCGAAAAGCCTTATTCAAAAATGGCTAAGCTCGGCGCAAAGCTTAAAAATAATGATTATCGTTCAATCGACATCGGCATATTGTCGGCATATATTACTGCAGAATCCACGGCACAAGGACTTGGAAGTTGTATTATTGGTTGGCTCGATAGCGATAAAATATGCAAAATCACCGGGATTGACAGCACCGTCCGACTAATTATATCTTTAGGGTACCCTCTTGACAAAGCACCTCCTAAAAAACGCAAATCCTTTGATGAAATGGTGACTTTTTTGTAAAATAAAAAACATAAAAAGCTTCTGCAAAAAACCGATTTTATAGCCCAAAAATTTTAACCCCAAATCTCGCTTGAGATTTGGGGTTTTGTTGTGTTAAATTCAATTACATTTTTTCAATAGTTTCCATTAAATAGTCGCCAAGCTCACTGCAGGTAGCGCCGTCACTTCTACCGGTGATGTGATATTTAACATCAACCTCGGTACAAATGTGGAGCGCCTTGTCAAGCTTGTCTGCATACTCGGTAAAACCGATATGGCGAAGAAGCATTTCACTTGCCTTAAACATACTTGTAGGATTAGCATACTTGCCTCTGCCCTCTTCCATCATACGAGGTGCAGAACCGTGAATTGCCTCAAACATTGCATAAACATCACCAATGTTAGCACTGCCTGCAGTACCGACACCGCCTTGTAATTGAGCAGCTTCATCAGTGATAATATCACCGTAAAGGTTAGGAAGAACAATAACCTGGAATTTAGAACGAACTCTCGGATTTACGAGGTTTGCGGTCATAATGTCGATATACCAATCCTCTGCCTCAATACCGGGATAATCCTTTGCAACCTCGTGGCAAATTTCAGAAAATTTACCGTCAGTTTTCTTCATAATGTTTGCCTTTGTAACGATAGCAACATTTGTCTTTCCGTTGTTCTTTGCATATTCAAAAGCAGCACGAGCTATTCTCTTTGTACCCTCATTTGTAGTTACCTTGAAATCAAAAGCCAAGGTGTCGGGAATTTCAACACCACGTGAGCCTAAAACATATTCACCCTCGGTGTTTTCACGGAAGAAGGTCCAATCAATATCATCCTCGGGAACAGCAACAGGACGAACATTTGCATAAAGGTCAAGCTCACGTCTCATAGCAACGTTAGCACTTTCAAGTGTACCACCTTTGAGTGTTGTAGTAGGTGCTTTAAGAATTACATTACAAGCCTTGATTTCAGCCAAAACATCATCAGGAATTGCCTTGTTGTGAGCAATTCTATTTTCAATGGTAAGACCCTCGATAGTGCGAATTTCTACCTTGCCTTGTGCGATTTCATCCTTCAAGATGAATTTTAAAAGTCTTTCAGATTCAGCAGAGATAATCGGGCCTATACCGTCGCCACCACAAACACCGATAATAATTTTGTCAAGCTTTTTATAATCTGTGTAAGCCTTGTCAGCTTCCATTTTTCTTTGTCTTGCAATTTGTTCTTCTAAAATTGTGCGGAATTGTTCAACCGCAGCATTAACGTAATTTTCCATTATTTTTCTCCTTCACTTTTAGTATATGACAATAAGCCACCGGCTTTAAGAATTGCCTTTTGACGCTCTGTAAATACCGCAACCACCGGAATTTCCTCGCCATTTGTTTCATTTTTAAGGGTAATTTCGCCCTTTTCCATACCTTCAAATACGTTTGTAAGAATCAATGTGTCACCCTGTGAAATCTTGTCATAATCATCTGCATTTTTGAAAGTAAGAGGCATAATACCTGCGTTTATGAGATTTGCTACGTGGATACGAGCAAAGCTCTTTGTGATAACAGCACGAACACCTAAATACATAGGAACCAACGCTGCGTGTTCACGTGATGAGCCCTGACCATAGTTAGAGCCACCAACAATAATACTTTTACCAAGTGCCTTTGCACGTTCAGGGAAAGTGGTATCACAAACGCCAAAGCAGAACTGTGATAAATGTGGGATATTTGAGCGGTAAGGA
>JAZNRN010000061.1:0-11395 GCA_045590775.1 Acutalibacteraceae bacterium | reverse complement strand
GACTTTTCTCTCGATTTCTCTTAAGAATTGTCGGGTCCTTATTATTGTCGTTGTTTAATTTTCAAGGTCCGTTTTTGCGCCCCTTTTTTTATGGCGCTCGATTATAATACCACAACCACTCCCCTTTGTCAACACTTTTTTCCAAAAAAAAATAATTTTTTTTCGATTAGTATTTTATGCACAAAAACCTCCCAACATCTTGTGTTTTTATGCACTTTTCGACCACAACTTTTCTCATTCTAAAAAGTTTTTAAGCCTTTCCAATATTTTTCTCTCCATTCTTGAGACCTTAACCTGTGATATTCCCAATATTTGAGCCGTTTTATTTTGAGTAAAACCTTTAAAATAGCGATAGACCATTAGTTGTTTTTCTGTATCGTCTAATATTTTAAATGCCTCATCTAAAATAAGCTTATTTGTTACGCTTTCCTCAATACTCTCTGTCGGCAAATCATTTTCCTTTACACCATCATCACTGTCATAGGTGAGCGACACCGTGGCCTGACAGGCACAAATCGCCTCGGTGACCTCCTCCTCACCGACAGACAAAGCCGATGCTATTTGAGATACACTCGGTTCACAGCAAAGCACTTGTTCGAGTTTTTGCTTTTCTTTTGTTATTTTTAGATATAGTTCTTTTACACTTCTTGAAACCTTAACAGAGCCACCGTCTCTAAAAAGTCGTCTGACCTCTCCCATAATTACCGGTACCGCATAGGTTGAAAACATCAGTCCCCTTTCCTTATCAAAAGCATCATAAGCTTTGACAAGCCCCATACAACCTGCTTGGTAAAGGTCATCGTATTCGACGCCTCTGCCTGTGAAACGCTTGCATATCGAGTGAACAAGTCCTAAATTCTCCTCGATAAACTTTTCACGCTCTGCCAGCACATCAAGCATTAAGCGTAAACCTGTGACTGATTTTTTTCATCATAACCACAGTTGTTCCCCTATCTTTTTTAGAAGTAACCTTTATGTAATCCATAAAAGACTGCATAACAGCAAATCCAAGACCTGCACGTTCACCGCCGACCGTCGTAAAAAGAGGCTCCATTGCCTGTTCTATATTTTCAATACCGCAGCCCTTGTCTCTGATTTTAATTCGTATAGAATTATCATCAAATAGCTCACACATTATGTATATGTTACCAATTGATTCTTTATATGCGTGAACAATACAGTTGGTTACCGCCTCGCTGACGGCGGTTTTTATATCGTTTATTTCTTCAAGTGTAGGGTCAAGCTGTGCCGCAAATGCAGAAACACAGGCTCTTGCAAAGCTTTCGTTTGAAGAACGTGAAACGAGTGTCATGCTGAATTTATTTTTTGCTTTCATATTTTTTACCTCTCATCCAGTTTTGCTAATTTTTCTATACCCGCAATTTTAAGCATTTTGCGAATTTGGGGTGGTGTATCGGTTATATGAAGCACCGCTCCCGTTTTTTGCAAATTGCGATACCTGCCCATAACAAGCCCTATACCTGAGCTATCCATAAAGCTGATTTCACCAAAATTCAGCACTAACATTGTCGGCATATTAAGCTCTATAGCATTGTCTATTTCTTCTCTCATCACTCTTGCAGTATGGTGGTCAAGCTCTCCTTTTAAATAGGCGGTGACAACCTCACCCGTGACATTTATTTCTACTGACATCAAATCACCTCCAAAATAAAATAAAGGACAAGCCCTCATTAAGTATAATGGCTTGCCCTTGAAAAAATTGTCATATTAAGTTGCGTTTTAAAATTTTTTTAAATAAAATAAGGTCTTATACCCGACGCCAAATAGAGCGAACCAAAAATAAAAATCGGTTTTCCTCTCGAAATTTGCTTTGCAATTTCGAGAGCCGTTTTGTAATTTTCGGCTTCTTTGGTATTACAGTATTTTGAAGCTGTTTCAAAAAGTTCCTTTAAAGAAAGTGTTCGAGAATTATTTTCTATCTCTACTACTACCGCATTTTTGCAATACGGCAGTGTAGTCTTTAAAAATTCTTCGTAATTTTTATCCTTACACATACCTACGATGCAAATTGCGTTTCCATTATATTTTTTAAGTTCCTTTACGAGTGCTGTCGCACCATCGGGATTATGTGCGCCATCGATTATAACAAGAGGGTCAGCTTGCACCTTTTCCATACGTACAGGCAAATATGTATCCTTTATTCCTTTATATATATCCTCATATGAAATACCAAGTCCACAATTTTTTATAACTTCAATTGCGATGAGCGAATTTTCAATTTGATAGTCACCTATCAAATTTAAGGTGTATTTTTCACCCTTATATATATAGGTGTTAGAAAAATCATTTTCTATTATTTTGAGTTTAGCAACATCAGGTATGACTAGATTTTTTGCACAGACCCTTATAACAGAAAGTGCTTCTATTGGTTGACAAGGATTAGATATTGTCACGCAGTCACGCAAAATACCACATTTTTCAAAAGCTATTTTTTCGATTGTGTCACCTAAAATTGCTGTATGGTCAAGTCCGATTTTAGTAAGTGCGCAAGCAATTTTGTTCTCACACGCATTTGTCGCATCGAACCTACCGCCTAGTCCCGTTTCACAAACGAGAACCTCTATTTTTTTATCAGCGAAATACTGAAATGCCAAAGCTGTAATAAATTCAAACTCGGTAAGCGGTATATTTGTATCTTTTATCATTTCAGCATAATATGATAATTCTTTTTCACTTATATATTCACCGTTTATTTGTATTCTCTCTCTGAAATTTATAATGTACGGTGATACAAAAAGTCCTGTTTTAATTCCCGATGTTTTAAGCACCGAAGCGACCATAGCCGAAACCGAACCTTTTCCGTTTGTGCCTGCTATATGAATTGTTTTAAAGGAGTTTTGCGGATTGTTAAGGCAAGAAAGCACTTTTTTTATTCGTTCCAATGAAGCCGGCATAGAAAAATTGCCTTGCGAATGTATATATTCAAGTGTATCTTTGTAATCCATTTTATTCCCTCCTTTAATTTATACTTTTAAAACCCTCGCCAATTATTTCGCCTGCTTCAGCCACCACAACAAAGGCTGTCTTATCAATTTCGTCAATAACAGCATAAAGTGCAGAAACTTCGTGCCGCCTTACTGTACAAAGTAAAAGTGTTTTGTCCTCACGTGTATATCCGCCTTTAGCGGATATTACGGTAACGCCACGGTTTATTTCGTTATTTATTTTTTTGCAAAGTTCTCTTTCTTTCGTTGTCACGATATATATGAGTTTTCCCTTGTCCGAGCCATAAAGCATTAAATCAAGCATAAATGAAGTGGTGTATATGACAACGGTAGAATAAAGTGCACTCTCTATATTTTTATAAATAAATGTTGCAAACAAGATTACCACAAAGTCCAAAATCAAAATTATCCTACCTACCGTTAAGTGTCTGTGCTTTCTATTTACAAGCTTTGCAATAATATCCACTCCGCCGGTTGTAGCTCCACGAAGCATTATAAGACTGATGCCCAGTCCCATAATAATTCCGCCAAAAATAGCCGACAAAATTTTATCGACTGTGGGTATAGGCAAGACAAGCTCTGTAACAGTCAAGGTTGCAGAGACGATAACCGAAGCCATTGCCGTTTTAATAATGAAAACTCCGCCCAATTTCACAAATCCCAAAATTAAAAGTGGTAAATTAAAGAGGAATAGAAGCAGTCCGCTCGGTATCCCCGAAACAGAGGAAAGAGCAGTTGCAACACCTGTAATTCCACCGGGTGAAATTTGATTCGGAGTTATAAAAAGTGTAACTGCGCAAGAATATATAAATCCCCCGACAGTATATATAAGTATATCTAAAGCCGTTTTTTTAATATTGCCCAACACAAAAGCCACCTCAATGAATAGTATTAGCTTTTTGTCGGGCAATATTTTAATTATGATAAAGCTTTTTAGTTTGATATTTTGGCTCAAAGGTGATATTAACTCCGAGCTTTTTGAAAACATTTTCATCTACACGAGATAAAATAACGCTGGAATGAGCTTCAAGGTCTTTTAGCCTATAAGCACTATCAAGTGCTTTTTTAGCAACATCGCTTGTCGCCGCACAAATAGAAAGCGCAATTAGAATTTCATCTGTGTGAAGTCTTGGGTTGTGGTTACCTAAAATTTCGGTTTTAAGTTTTTGTATTGGTTCAATTATTGTGGGTGAAATCAAATTAACTTCATCGGGTATATCTGCCAAAGCCTTCAAGGCATTAAGAAGCAGAGAAGATGATGCACCCAAAAGACTTGAGGTTTTGCCTGTTATGATTTTACCGTTTGGGAGCTGTAACGCCACAGCCGGTGCAGAGGTTTCCTCCGCTTTTTCGAGTGCGACTTTTACAACTGGTCGATCGCTTACAGTCACTCCAATTTGCTTCATAAGAAGCTCAATTTTTGCAACCTCGTTTTGTTCTCCCATTCCCTGACGAACACTTACAAGAGCAGAATAATATCTGCGAAGCACCTCCTGCTTTGCAGCGGCACATACAACATCATCGTCAGCTATCGCAAAGCCTGCCATATTTACGCCCATATCTGTTGGACTTTTGTACGGTGACTCACCTAAAATAGTTTCCAAAATAGCATTAAGTACAGGGAAAATTTCTATGTCACGGTTATAATTCACCGATTTTTCGTTATACGCTTCCAAATGGAAGGGGTCAATCATATTAACGTCATTAAGGTCGGCAGTAGCCGCCTCATAAGCCACATTTACAGGATGCTTTAGCGGAATACTCCAAATCGGGAAGGTCTCAAACTTTGCATAACCTGACTTAATGCCACGCTTATGCTCGTGATAAAGTTGGGAAAGGCAGGTTGCCATTTTTCCGCTTCCGGGACCCGGTGCAGTTACTACAACCAACTTTCTTGTGGTTTCTATATAATCATTTTTGCCAAAACCGTCATCACTTACAATAAGGGGAATATTTGAAGGATAATCTTTAATAGGATAATGACGGTAAACCTTTATTCCCAAAGATGTAAGACGCTTCTCAAATGCCTGTGCTAAAGGTTGACCTGTGTAACAAGTAATAACCACACTGCCCACATAAAGACCTATACCTCTAAAAGCGTCAATAAGGCGCAAAGTGTCAAGGTCATAGGTAATACCAAGGTCACCTCTACGTTTATTTTTCTCTATTGCATCCGCATTTATAACAATTACAATTTCCGCTTCATCTTTTAACTCTAAAAGCATTTTAACCTTTGCATCAGGTTCAAAACCCGGCAGCACACGAGCAGCGTGGAAATCATCAAAAAGTTTGCCGCCAAACTCCATATAAAGCTTTCCACCAAATTTGTTTATTCTATCTCTAATGTTTTGAGATTGTAATGTTATATACTTTTTATTGTCAAAACCTATATTTTTCATTTTTTCCCCTATTCGTTATTGTTTAAATATTCGATATATTCTTCCAAACACAATCCTAACTTGTTCATATCCTTTGCACGATTTATTCCGACAAAGCGCCAATGCCAAGATTCATAAATAACGCCTGTTATATCGGTTTTGTCTTTAGGATATCTTAAAACAAAACCATAGTCTTCGGCATTTTGTACCATCCACTTATACATTTTTGTTTTTTCAAAAGAATCGCTTGCCATATTGAAATCGGCACACAAACCGGTGTTATGTTCGCTGGTTCCGGGTCGAGCAACAACAGTAGCCGCCAAATCCTCATCTCCGCCAACACGCTTTACCTGATTTTGAAACAAAATGTTTTGTGTAGCATAAGAACGGAAAGGCGACCAAACCCTTAAATCAACACCGTCTGCCTGTGCCGCCTTTACCATTGCGGTAATGTACGGATAAACATCCTTATGAATATCGGTCACGTTATTGTTATTGCGGTATTTTTTATCAATGGTCACAAGGTCTTTTCTAATATTTGCATCATAATCATCGGGAAGCGGATTTTCGCCGTTTACAAGAAGCAGCATTTCAAAATCAGGGTTAAGCTTATTATCTAATTTCGGGTCGGTTGTATTTACAACCTTTCCAGGTTCTGCCTTTCCTTCTTCTGCTTTATCCTCTTCCTCTTTGCTTTCGTCATTATCTTCATTTTTCGCATTGTCTTCTGTGATTTGTGATTGTTCTGTGTTTGGTTTTTCCTTTTTTTCGTCATCTGCGTCAGATGAATTAATCACAATAGCAATTATTCCAATAATCATTGCTAAAACAATACAAGCAAATGCAATAAATAAATTTCTTTTCATTATTGCTTTTTGTCTTTTGGTTCTTTTCTTAGCCATAATTTTCTCCAACTATTCATCAAGTTTAAGCACTGCCATAAACGCCTCTTGTGGAACTTCAACAGAACCTAACTTTCTCATACGTTTTTTGCCTTCTTTTTGTTTTTCAAGAAGCTTTTTCTTTCTTGTAATATCACCGCCGTAACACTTTGCCAAAACGTCCTTACGCATAGCCTTTACGGTTTCTCTTGCAATTATTTTTCCCGAAACCGCTACTTGAATCGGGATTTCAAAAAGCTGTCTAGGAATATAATCCTTGAGCTTTTCGGCGATTCGGCGAGCCCTTGCATAAGCATTATCTGTATGAACTATAAACGAAAGTGCATCACAAATATCACCCGCCAGCATAACATCGAGCTTTACAAGCTTTGATTTTTCATAACCCTTTGTTTCATAATCATAGCTCGCATACCCTTTTGTGCGAGATTTTAGTGCGTCAAAAAAGTCATAAACAATCTCACCCATAGGCATTACATAGTGAATATCCACACGGTCACCCATATACTTCATATCGGTATAAAAGCCTCTGCGTTCCTCGCAAAGCTGCATTATTGTGCCAACATACTCACTCGGGCTGTAAATATGAACATCTGCTACCGGCTCCAATGACTCTGCTATAAGCGCCGGGTCAGGGTAATTTGTCGGATTATCAACAGTTATTTCCTCACCGTTTGTCAAAACAAATTTGTATTCTACGCTTGGCGCTGTAGTAACTAAATCGAGATTATATTCACGCTCAAGTCTCTCTTGGATAATCTCCATGTGAAGAAGTCCCAAAAACCCGCAACGAAAACCAAAGCCCAAAGCATTCGAGCTTTCAGCCTCAAAAAGAAGTGAAGCGTCATTAAGCTGTAATTTTTCGAGTGCATCACGCAAATCGGGATATTTAGCACCATCAGCGGGATAAATACCACAGAAAACAACGGGGTTTACTTTACGATAGCCGTCAAGTGCTTTTTCACATGGCTCGTCCTTTAAGGTTATTGTATCACCAACACGAGCTTCGCTAACGGTTTTAATAGAAGCTGACAAATATCCTACCTCGCCTGCTTCCAAAACATCGCAAGGTTCAAGTGAGGTTGCTCTCTTTCTGCCAAGCTCGACAATGCAGAACTCGGCACCTGTTGCCATCATTTTAATTGTGTCACCGCTTTTGATTTTTCCCGACATAACTCTAAAATAAACAACAACACCTTTATAAGGGTCGTAGTATGAGTCAAAAATAAGTGCTTTAAGCGGTTTATTTCTGTCACCTTTAGGAGCCGGAATATCAGTTACTATTTTTTCCAAAACATCCTCAATATTTATACCGGTTTTAGCGCTTATAAGCGGAGCTTCATCGGCAGGGATTCCAATTATATCCTCTATTTCTGCCTTTACCCTATCGGGCTCTGCAGAAGGTAGGTCGATTTTGTTTATAACAGGTAGAATTTCAAGTCCGTGATCGACCGCCAAATAGGTGTTAGCCAAAGTTTGAGCTTCGATTCCTTGTGAAGCGTCAACGATAAGCACCGCTCCCTCACAAGCCGCAAGAGAACGAGATACCTCATAATTAAAGTCAACGTGACCGGGTGTATCAATGAGATTTAACTCATATTCAATTCCGTCCTTTGCAGTATGATAAAGAGTAACTGCGTGTGCCTTAATAGTAATACCGCGCTCTCTTTCCAAATCCATACTGTCAAGGATTTGTTCCTCCATATCACGCTCAGCAACAGACTGGGTTTTTTCAAGCAATCTGTCAGCCAAGGTTGACTTACCGTGGTCGATATGTGCTACTATACAAAAATTCCTTATTCTCTCAAGCGGAAAAGACATAAAATTCTCCTAATTTTAAATAATAATTTTACATTTTATTATATCACAGCACATTAGATAAATCAAATATGAATTTTTGCATTTTAGAATATTTTTATGCAAAAAAGTGTCCTTGCGAAACGCCAAAGGGGCAATATCACAAAGACACTTTAAATTTTTAACAATAATCTATTTTACGTTTGATTTCCTGCATTCTTGTGTCGAGAGAATTTATTTCATCGGCACAGTTTTTAAGCTCTTTTGAAACAGCTTCACTGTCGGCGATTTCCTTTTTATACTTAACCTTGTGTTCAAGGGAAGCCCAAAAGTCCATTGCAATCGTACGAAACTGCACCTCGACCCTCATATATCTCTTTTCTTCAAGCAAGAATATAGGAATTTCAAGTATTAAATGCAAACTTCTATAACCATTGGGTTTAGGATTTTTTATATAATCCTTAACCTTTATAACTCTTATATCATCTTGAGAACAAAGCCTGTCGGAAAGTGTATAAATATCATCAATAAAAGAGCAGATTACCCTTATGCCTGCAACATCGTTAAGGTTTTCCTCTATGCTCTTAAGTGTTACGGGAAGTCCCATTCTTTTAAGCTTTCCAACAACACTCTTCGGAGTTTTTATTCTGCAATGAATGGACTCAAAAGGATTGTTTTCGGTTTCAACACTTAATTGACTGCTTAATACATCAAGCTTTGTTTTAACCTCAAGCATAGCACAATTATAACGCATCATTAGTTGACGGTATGGCTTTGTATGTTCAAAAATTTCCTCTCCGATATCAGTTAACAAATCTAAATTCTGCATTTTAATCTCCTTGTTTTTTTACACATTGTAAATCACAGATTTTAAAAAAGCGTTAACAGAACTAAAATTTTCTCCAAACCATTTTATCAACAACGCCTGTATATGACTGAATAATTTTTACAACCTTTGTTGAAACGTTTTCATCAACATAATCGGGTACGGGAATACCATTTTGGTCGTCACTGTTTAATGCTACCGCTGTTTCTACCGCCTGTAAGAGTGACTTTTCATCAATCCCCGCCAGCACAAAGCAGGCCTTATCAAGCGCTTCGGGGCGCTCAGTCGAGGTGCGAATACAAACAGCAGGGAAAGGATTTCCGACACTTGTAAAGAAACTACTTTCCTCAGGCAATGTTCCACTGTCAGAAACCACTGCAAAGGCATTCATTTGCAAGCAATTATAATCGTGGAAACCAAGTGGCTCGTGCATTCTAACGCGTTCATCAAGCTTAAAGCCTGTCGCTTCCAAACGCTTTTTAGAACGAGGATGACAGGAATAAAGAATCGGCATATCGTATTTTTCGGCAATTTTGTTTATTGCATTAAAGAGTGATAAGAAATTCTTTTCAGTATCGATATTTTCCTCTCTGTGAGCGGAAAGCAAAATATATTTTCCTTTGTGGAGCCCTAAACGGCCATGAATATCGGAAGCTTTAATTTCCTCAAGATTTTCACGCAAAACCTCTGCCATAGGAGAGCCTGTTACATAAACACGCTCTTTAGGAAGTCCGCATTCGTGCAAATACTTTCTCGCATGCTCGCTGTAAGCCAAGTTGACATCGGATATAATATCAACTATCCTCCTGTTTGTTTCTTCAGGCAAACACTCGTCCTTGCAACGATTCCCCGCTTCCATATGAAAAATCGGGATATGAAGACGTTTTGCACTTATTGCTGAAAGGCAAGAATTTGTATCACCTAAAATAAGAAGTGCATCGGGCTTGATTTCTTTCATGAGCTTATACGAACAGTTGATTATATTACCAACTGTCTCACCCAAATCGTCGCCAACAGCATCCATATAAACCTCAGGATTTTGAAGCTTTAAATCTTTAAAGAAAACTCCGTTTAAATTATAATCATAATTTTGACCGGTGTGTGCCAAAACGCAATCAAAATACTTGCGACATTTATTTATAACACTTGCGAGTCTTATAATCTCGGGACGTGTGCCCACAATTATGAGAAGTTTTAGTCTTCCGTCATTTTTAAACTTTATATCGCTGTAATCAGTCTTAATTTTCATAATTCACACCTTCTCAAAAAATGTATCAGGATGATTTTTGTCGAACTGCTCGTTCGCCCACATGAGCGTTACCAAATCTTCAGTTTCAGACAAGTTTATTATGTTGTGAGTATAACCCGGAAGCATATGTACTGCCTCTATCTTTTTACCCGAAACATAAAATCTTAAAATTTCATCAGAGCCAATTTTTCGTTGTTCGATGAGCCCTTTTCCGCTGACAACAATAAAAAATTCCCACTTTGTATTGTGCCAATGTTGTCCTTTTGTAATATTTGGTTTTGAAATATTAACGCTAAACTGACCGCATTTTTCAGTTTTTAAAAGCTCGGTAAAACTTCCCCTGTCATCACAGTTCATTTCAAGCGGAAAGGAAACTTTGCTTTCGGGCAAATACGAAAGAAAAGTAGAATAAAGCTTTTTCTCAAAACTGCCACTTGGTATTTCTGGCATTATAAGTGTTTTTGTTTGATTTTTAAAACTATAAAGTAAATCCGCAATTTCCCCAAGGGTGGCAGTATGCTCTATTTTAACCTTGCAAAATTCGCCCTCTCGATTTTCCTTTCCCTCAAGTGCGTTTAGCATTTCGCAAACCAAATCATCAATATAAACGAGTGTAAGTACTGTTTCTCGATTATTCACCATAATTTCCAAATCATTAGCTATATTATTGCAAAATGTAGCTATTACACTATTGTAATTTGGTCTGCACCATTTACCGAACAAATTAGGAAATCTATAAACTAAAATTTTAGCTCCTGTTTCCTCACCGTATTTGAAAACTAAATCCTCTCCTGCTTTTTTGCTCTTTCCGTAATCATTATCAAGAGTAGCCTGTATAGATGAACTAATCATCACAGGACAGGTGTTGTTGTGTTTTTTAAGATTTGATAACAAAATATCTGCAAAACCGAAATTGCCACTCATAAATTCGCTTGTATCTTTTGGCCTGTTTACACCCGCTAAATTAAAAACAAAATCTGCTTTTTTACAGTATTCTTCCAGTAAAGAAATATCCGTATCAACATCAAATTCAAAAATCTCATCGATTTTTAAATCAGGCCTTGTCCTATCTTTATTGTCTCGAACATTTTTAAGTGCTTCGCAAAGGTTTTTACCAACAAATCCCTTAGCCCCTGTTACGAGTATATTCATATATTACTCCTCAAAATCGTATTCTAATCCAACATACTTTAGTGAATCTTCAAATGTATTTATTTTTTCAACTGTTATTTCACGCAATTTACTATTTTTGATTTTTATCCTGTCTCGCTTGAAAAAAG
>JAZNRN010000060.1:0-13795 GCA_045590775.1 Acutalibacteraceae bacterium | reverse complement strand
TATTAGGTTTTGACATTGGCGGAACAAAATGTGCTGTTATTACTGCCGAGTGGGACGGAAGCAATATAAAGCTTCTGAAAAAAGAAAAATGTGCAACAGATTCTAAGTTGACACCTGTGCAGATAATTGACAAACTGATTGCTTTGGCTGATGGTATTTTGGACTGTAAGCCGGATGCAATAGGTATCTCCTGTGGCGGGCCGTTGGATTCTAAAAAAGGTGTTATAATGTCGCCTCCGAATTTGCCTGCTTGGGATAATGTGAAAATAGTAGAGCAAATTGAAAAACACTATGATGTGCCTGTAAAACTGCAAAACGATGCAAATGCTTGTGCTGTTGCAGAATGGAAATTTGGCGCAGGTAAGGGTGCAAATAACATGGTTTTTATGACCTTTGGCACAGGGCTTGGAGCAGGTCTTATTCTTGATGGAAAGCTATATTGTGGAACAAATGATAATGCCGGTGAGGTAGGTCATATAAGACTCGATAAATTCGGTCCCGTCGGATATGGAAAAGCAGGCTCTTTCGAAGGCTTTTGCAGTGGTGGCGGAATATCGCAGCTTGGTTATACAATGGCGCTTGAAAAGCTGCAGTCCGGTGAATGTCCTATGTATTTTGAAAAGGGAATGACACAGGAAGAGGTTACTGCAAAAACCATTGCAGATGCTGCTGACGCAGGCGACAAAACAGCGATAGAGGTATATAGAATCTGTGGTGAATATTTAGGCAAAGGGTTATCTATTTTAATTGATATTCTAAATCCTGAAGTTGTTGTTATAGGAAGTATATTTGCAAGAAGCCATAATCTTTTATGGGAACCTGCAAAAAGAGTTATTGAAAAAGAGGCACTCAGGTTTTCTGCAAATTGTTGTAAGGTGGTACCTGCCAAGCTTTCCGAAAATGTCGGTGACTATGCTGCAATAGCAACAGCACTGTTATGAGGTGATTAACTGATGTTAAATGAATTATTAAAAAGATATCCTATACTTGAAGTATGTAAAACAGATATAGAAAAAGCAAAACAAGCTTTAATACAGTGTTATAAAAATGATGGTAAGGTGCTGATTTGCGGTAATGGTGGCAGCTGTGCCGATGGTGACCATATTGTCGGTGAGCTTATGAAAGGCTTTTTAAAACAGCGTCCTTTGAGCGACAAGCAAAAGGCGGAAATGAAGAAAAATTGTGACCTTGTTGATGATGAATTGCTTTCAAAATTACAGGGCAGTTTGCCTGCAATTGCACTTCCTTCAATTACTGCACTAAATTCTGCATTTTGTAATGATGTTGACCCTGAACTAATCTATGCACAAGCTTTAATGGGATTAGGCAGGAAAAACGATATACTTATCGCCATAAGCACATCGGGAAATTCTAAAAATGTCTTTGGAGCAGTGAAGGTTGCAAAAGCGCTTGGAATTAAAGTAATTGGTCTTACAGGCAATACGGGCGGAAAGCTTAAAGAAAGCGCCGATATTTCTATTTGCGTGCCTGAAAATGAAACCTACAAGATACAAGAACTGCATTTGCCGATTTATCATTATTTGTGTGCAGAGGTGGAAGGCTATTTTTTCAATAGTTAAAGGAGGAGTTTTTTATGGAAGCTTATACTAGAAAAACGATTGATAAGGTTATGCGATTGTACGGTCAGTATAGAAGGTTTTTATATAATAAGGTGACAGAGCTTGACTGTGAAATATCCGAAATCGCACCGCCAGAAAATTCTCCTATGGAACGTTCACAATTTAAAACCGAAATGCCGAAAGATAATTGGAAAAAGGTGAAATCGGGGGATAAATGGGGTGCTGAATTTGGCTATGCTTGGATTCGTTCAAGCTATACCGTAAAAAAAGAGCTTGAGGGTAAAAAGCTTCTTTTGAGACCTGATGTAGATCTTGTTGAGGGCTTGCTGTTTTTGGACGGTAAAGCTTCGGGAATATTCGATAGATGCCCTGATATTCCTTCTGATAATCGCTTGCACGAGGTTCAGCCCTTAACCCTTAACGCTAAAAGCGGTGACAGCTTTGAAATTGTGATAGAATGTTATGCAGGTCATAAGGTACTTGGAACCTCACCGTTTACCAATGGTGAAGTGGATAAGTGGAGCTTTTATCCGGCAAGTTTTTCTCGCACTTTCAATTCCTTGGATATTGTTATTTGTGATGAAACTGTTGCAGAATTTTTGAATTTGCACAGAGTTGTAAGCCAGATAATCGACTGCTATGATGAGAACTCTGCACAACACGCAAGGGCGGTTAATGCCTTTTGTGAGATTTTCAAAATTTTGCCTCAGAACCCCGATGAGTCTTTAGATGATTGGCATTCCTCTCTTGAAAAAGCCAATGCGATATTAAGAGGTGTCACATCAAAGAAAAGTAATGATGGTGAAGAATTAGGATATGTTGGTCTTATTGGTCACAGCCATCTTGATACTGCTTGGCTCTGGCCTGTTCGTGAGACACTACATAAAGCAGCAAGAACCTTTTCAAATGCTTTAAGGCTTATGGAGATTTATCCCGATTATCATTTTATTCAAAGCTCGGTGGTTTACATTGATTGGATGAAAAAATATTATCCCGATATTTACGAAGGGATAAAAAAGAGAACGCAAGAGGGCAGATGGGAGCCTAACGGTGGCGCTTGGGTCGAGTGCGACAACAATATCCCTTCAGGTGAGTATATTGTTAGACAGTTTTTACTCGGACAGCGTTATACAAAAGAAAATTTAGGCTATATGGCTGACAGTTTTTGGCAACCTGACACGTTTGGTTATTCTGCCGCAATTCCCCAAATTCTTAAAGGCTGTGGTATTAAATATTTCTTAACAACAAAGCTTTCTTGGAATGAGGCAAACACTTTTCCACATGATTCGTTTATTTGGAAGGGTATCGATGGTAGTGAGGTGCTGACTCATTTTAATATTACACATGCCTGGCCTGATGTCAGAGATGTTAAAAATAATGCACTTAAATCCATAAAGCATCACGAAGTTTCAAATATGAAGCTTCTATCATACGGTTTTGGCGATGGCGGCGGTGGACCTGCTTATTCTATGATTGAGAGTGAAAAACTCATTAAGGATATGGTAGGAATGCCAAAGCTTGAAAGCACAACTGTAAGTAGGTTTATGAATAAACTTGAAAGAACTGCGAAAAATCTGCCGGTATTTTCGGGTGAATTGTATCTTGAACTGCATAGGGGAACACTAACCCAGATGCACGAAATAAAGAGGACAAACCGTGAATTAGAAAAGGCAATTCATAATTTTGAGTTCTTATCGGTTGCGACAGATAGCTTTGCTAAAGAAATACAGGACAGAGCGCTTAGAACCTTACTTACAAATCAGTTCCACGATATTTTGCCCGGAACCTGTATAGCTGATGCTCACGATGTTGCAATTTATGAAAATAAAAATGCGATTGCTGAGCTGACTTCCGGTATGAACCGGTTATTTAACGATGAGTCATCGGAAAAGACAGTATGTAATACACTTTCTTTTGAAAGAAACGACCAGATTATACTTAAAAACACAAGCTTTATACCCGATGACTGTATTGTTCAGGAATATACCGATATTTACGGCGATAAATGTACTGCAGTTTCAGGTATTACATTACCTGCATTCTCAATTTCCACGATTAAATCGGGAACCGCAAAGGAGGCCGACTGTCCTTTCGTTGTAGATGGCAACAGAATTTCAACTCCTTATGCCGATGTAATAATGGAAAAGGGACGTTTTGTTTCTTATAAAACTAAACGTGGTTTAGAAGTAGTTAATGACGCAAATGCTCCGCTTAACACCCTCTATTTTGGTGAGGATATTCCTTGTATTTGGGAAAATTGGGACATCGACTATGACCAAGCACAAAAAATGCGACCCGTTTTAGAGTGTGTTTCGAGTGAGGTTGTGTCTATTGGTGCATTACAGCTTCGTATTCGTGTCAAGTATAAATTTGGAGATTCCACGCTTTCACAGGATATTGTTTTTTACTCGGACAACCCACGTATTGATTTCGAATCGATAGTGGATTGGAATAGTCCTCAATCTCTTTTAAAGGTTGGTTTCAAGGTTAATGTTTTGTCAAACGAGGCGAGATTTGAAACCCAGTTTGGTAATATTAAAAGACCTACTCACGAAAATTATGGAACAGACAAAACACAGTTTGAGGTTTGTAATCACAAATGGACTGACCTTTCAGATACAAGGTTTGGTGTTGCTGTTCTTAATGACTGTAAATATGGCGTGTCGGTAAGCGATAACGACATTCGCCTTACTCTGCATAGAGGAGGTATTCGCCCTGATCCAACTGCAGACAAGGGATTACACAAGTTCACCTATTCCTTGCTTGTTCACGAATCTGCATTTTCTACAGAATCGGTTATTAAGCCTTCTTATGAACTGAACTATCCTGTTCTTACTTTTGATGGAGTTGCAAGCAGCGATGGTTTTGGTTCACTTTTGAGCATTGATGCTGATAATGTCATTATTGAAACAATAAAGCCTGCCGAGGACGGCGACGGATTTATTGCCCGAATTTATGAAACAGAAGGGTCATATACTCCTTGTAATTTAACATTTAACAAGGGTGTAAAAGCTGTTTTCAAAACAGATATGCTCGAATATAACGATGAGCAGATAGAATCAAAAAATAATTGTATCAACCTTAATTTCAAGCCATTTGAAATTAAAACATTGCGCTTTAAAAAATAATTTTTAAAGGAGAAGTTCATCAAGATGACCGATTTTGAAGAAATACTGAAAAATCCACCGAAAAAGTATCGACCGGCACCTTTTTGGTCTTGGAACGAGAAATTGGATGTAGAGGAAACAAAAAAACAAATAAG
The DNA here is from genome assembly GCA_045590775.1 of Acutalibacteraceae bacterium. GTDB lineage: Bacteria > Bacillota > Clostridia > Oscillospirales > Acutalibacteraceae > UBA737. Next base: position 8,953 of record JAZNRN010000060.1, on the reverse strand, counting down.
ACAGATGAACGAAGCTGGTCTTGGTGGATTTTTTATGCACGCAAGAGGCGGTCTTCAAACGGAATATTTGTCTGATGAATGGTTCGAAAACGTTTTAGCATCGATAGAAGAGGGCGACAGTTTAGGTATGCTCGCCTTCGGCTATGATGAAAACGGTTGGCCGAGTGGCTTTGGCAACGGCGCAGTAAATGGCAAGGGACTTAAATATCAGCAAAAATATTTAAGATGTGTCGAGGTTAATGAGCCTGTTAAAAATGAGTTTACATTGTCAAATGTAACTGTAGGCGATAAAATATATCATTGCTATTTTGATGTAAATCCATTTTATGTTGACACTATGAATGATGAGGTTATTGGTGAGTTTTTAAAATCTACCCACGAAAAATACAAGGAAAAGCTTAAAGGCGATTTCAAAAAAATGAGAGGCTTTTTTACCGATGAGCCTCAAGCATCAAGAAATGGAATACCGTGGTCATTTAATCTAGAAAAAGAGTACGAAAAGATTTACGGAGAGCCAATAAGAAAACATTTGCCGAAATTATTTCACAGAATTGACGGTTACGAGGAATTTCGTTTTAGATTTTGGAAGATAGTTCGTGACCTTTTTACTGACAGCTTTATGGGAGTGATCGGTAAATGGTGCAATGAAAATAAAACCTTGCTTACGGGGCATATGGTACTTGAGGAGGATTTTTACGAGCATATTTTAGCAAATGGTTCTTGTATGCCCTCTTATGAGTTTATGGATATTCCCGGTATGGACCATTTGTGTCGTGGTATGCCTTCGGTTCAAACCGAAATGCAACTAACCTCTGTCGCAAATCAGCTTGGTAAAAAGCAAATTTTATCCGAAACATTTGCGGCTTGCGGTTGGAATGTAAGTTTTGAGGATTTAAGACGTCTTTACGAGCATCAAATGGTACACGGCATAAACTTTTTATGTCAACATCTTGAGAGCTATTCTTTAAGGGGTATTCGCAAGCGAGACTATCCTGCGTCGCTTTTTAGGCATCAGCCTTGGTGGAATGATTATAAAATATTTAACGATATGGTAAGCCGTATCGGGTGGCTTATAGCCGAAGGTGAAGTTAATTTCAATATTCTTGTTCTTCACACAATAGAATCCGGTTGGCTTGTGTCCGATAACCGAAGTGAAACAGATGCTTACGCTAAAAAGATGACCGCTGTAATGAACGAATTAGAGGATTCACAGCTACAGTATCACTTGGGCGACAGCCGAATTATAAAACGCCACGGTAATGTGGAAAACGGAAGGTTTGTTATTGGCAAACAAAATTATTCGGTTGTGATTGTACCACCGGCAAAATGCCTTGATAAAAACACCTTTAATATGCTTGCAGAGTTCAGAAAACAGGGTGGCACAGTTATTTTCACAGATGAAATACCCGAGTATTTAGATGGTGTTAAATCCAGTGAGATAACGGATTTTGCCAAAACCTGCGTCAAAGCAGATTGCGGACATATAGCCGAAAGAATATCCGATGATTGTCGCTCGATTTGGGCTCAAATCAAGGATACGGAAAGAAAATTTATCCGTTCAACCGTTAGGCACTTCAGCAATATGTCAATGACGATGTATTATATCTGCAATTTCAGCAGTAACGATAATGAGGTTACAGTTAAGTTAAAGGGAAAAAGTGCCAAGCTTTTTGATGCAAAGAACGGTGAAATTACCTCTGTTTGTTTTGAAAATTGCGGCGATGACCTTAAAATCAAGAGTAAAATACCCTCAAGTTCGAGTATAATTCTGTTTGTCTATGATGACGAGAATATACAATCAGCTGAACCTAAGTATGATAAGAAAGAAACTAATATTTTAGAAAAGCTCAAAGGCGAGTGGCAGATTTCAAAGAGTGACAGCAATTCGCTTACTCTTGATTATTGCGATTTGTTCGTAAACGGTGAACTGCTTTGTGAAAACATACCGATAAGCGATGTTCAAGAAAAGCTTTGCGCCTTTGAAAAAGAGGTGAAAGCGAAAATAGTATTTCGTTTTAATATTAAAGAGCTTTCCTTCGGTTGTTGTGAACTTATGCTTGAAACTCCCGGCATATTCGATATTTTTTTAAATGGTGAAGAGGTGGAAAAAACCATAATCGGTTTTAGCCACGACCCTTGCTTTAAAACGATAGATATTTATAAATATCTTAAAAACGGCGAAAACGAGTTATCTTTGTTATGTTATTTCAAACAAAGCAAATCCACTTATAAAATATTAGATGATATAAAATATTTTCAACCTGCAAAAAACCGTCTTACTTATGATATTGAAATCGAGGCGGTATATCTAAAGGGTGATTTTGGCGTTTATACCGATAACGAATTTGAATATATCGAGCGCAATGCCTTGAAAACAAAGGGTGAGTTTTATATTGCCAAAGCACCCTTAACGGCTTTTGACGGCTCTTTAGAGGCACAAGGCTTTCCATTTTTTGCAGGAAGTATTACATTAAGCAAAACTGTTTATTTGTCGAAGAGTGAAGCCGAAAACACTGTTATTGATTTTTCGCAATTACCAAGCGTAGTTACGGATATTTGGGTGAACGGTAATGTTGCCGATAAAATATTGTGGAAGCCATATACTGCCGATATATCAAATTTTGTAAAAGCCGGAAAAAACGAGATAAAGATCACGCTTACCGGTAGTCTCAGAAATTTGCTTGGACCTTTTCATTTACTTGAGGGAGAAACACATACAGCCCTACCTTTTTACTTTTTCCACAAAACAAATATTTGGGGTTGGGGTGACGGTATAAATCGTAATTGGACAGATGATTATTCATTTGTTCAGAACGGATTATTTTTCAAATAATTATAAGGCGAGGAAATAGTTTATGATTAAACTTATAAATAATAGTGAACAGGATTTTTGTCTTTTAAATCTTACAGACCCTCAACTAAAAATTGAGGAGTGGGATGAAAATAACAAGACAGGTAAGATTTTCAAAAACACGGTAGAAACCCTGATAGAACGAGTATCTCCCGATTTGATTACTTTGAGCGGTGATTTATCATATGCCGATGATTTCCACTCATATAAAAAATTTGCCGATTATTTTGATTCCTTTAAAATCCCGTGGACAGTATGCTTTGGCAATCACGATAATCAAGATGGCGATGAGGTGGTACAAAAGGTTATTGATGAATATGTGAAGCACGAATTTTTCATTTTTGAAAAATGCGATTCATCACTCGGAAACAGTAACTGCGTTATTGCTATTGAGAAAAACGGTAAGAACGCCGAGGGTATAATTTTAATGGATACTCACGATAGGGTTTATTATAGAGAAAACGATTGCGGAATAAATCAAGCATGGGGATATTTGACATCTGAACAACTAGATTGGTACAAAAAGCAAATATTAAAGCTTAAGGAAATCGGTTGTAATGACACCACACTAATTACACATATCCCAATAAATGCTTACATTACAGTTGCAAAAGTAGCTTTTAAAAATCCCAATCCGGATAAATCATTAAGTCTCGCTGACAGTTATTCTTCGGATATGTGGAACAAGGGATATGAAGATTCTTACGGTGTCTTTCACGAGCCAATAAGCGCATACCCGGAAGATGAGGGAGCGTTTGATTTAATATGCGAGTTAGGTTCTACAAAAAACATCCTTTGTGGTCATAACCACGTGAATAATTGGGTTGTGAAGCATAAAGGAGTACGTTTTATTTTCGGCACAAAAACAGGTAGCGGCAGTTATTGGGAGCCGGAAATTAACGGCGGAACCGTACTTCGTATAAATGAAAAAGGCGTAATATCGGTCAAACACGAATACGTCGATGTTTCGGAAATGTTATAGTTATTATTTTGATGAGCAGGTGTTTGTTATGAATTTACAAAAATTAAAAAGCAAGCTTTTAGCAAAATACAAGTATCAAATTGAACTGCATGCACACACGTTTCCCGTGAGCGGATGCAGTCAGATAAGTCCAAAAGATATGGTAGATACTTATAACAAGTTAGGGTACGATGCTGTTACGATAACAAATCATTTTATGTATCAAGGAAATGATAAGAAAGAGGAATATATCGATTCCTTTATGAATGATTTTGAGCAAACTGAAAAATACGGAAACGAAGTGGGATTAAAGGTTTATCTTGGTGCTGAAATAAGGTTTACAGAGAATAACAATGATTATTTGATTTTTGGCGTAAATAAAAAAATGTTGTCAGAAATTTATGATTTATTACCCCTTGGCATTGAGAATTTTAGAAAAACATACTCTATGTCTAACAGTGTTTTTGTTCAGGCGCACCCGATGCGTGAGGGCAACGAAACTGTTGACACCGCTTTACTTGACGGAATAGAAGTTTTTAATATGCATCCCGGTCATAATTCTAAAGTAGGACTCGCTTCAGTTTATGCCGATAAAAACGATGTTTCGATTATAACAGCAGGGTCGGATTTTCATCACCGCAATCAAAACCATGAGGGCGTTTCGGCTTTAAGGGGCGCATATCTTCCGAAAGACAGCTTTGAGTTGGCGGCGCTTATAAAAAAAGGCGACTATTTGCTAGAGATAGGAAGAAATAATATTATAATACCATAGTTTGCTTTTATCGAAATTTCAAAACAAGGTATGAACAATCGTGATTTAATCAGATGTGCATACTTGTTATACATTTTCTTTCTTGAATATCGCATTTGTATTTCAAGGAAGATTCAAACGCCGTATTCATAATCACCCAATGAATACGGCGTTAAAATTTGTGTCTTGCCAAAATGAAGTTTATGTGTTATAATAACAGTATATTGTAGTAAATCAAAATTTTATTTCAAATAATGCGGATAAAATATAAGTATAATATTTATTTTTGGGGCGATTAAATGCAGGACTTTATATTGGAATATGAAAAAACGGTTGTTGATGAATCAAACTATTTACCGGCTTTTTTTGAGGACACGTTAGAAATTATAATTTGTGATGAGGGCAGAGGACACGTCACATCAAACGGTGAAAAATTTAAAATTTCACGCAATGACGTAGTGCTTTTTAATCCCGGAGATGTAAAGCTTGTTGAAAACGAGGGTGGTTTAAAATATACCTCCCTCAAAATCAGCAGAGAGTTTTGTGTCAATATGGGAGTCGATATATCATCTCTTAGGTTCAAAACCGATATATCCAATATGGCAATGATAAGAACCTTTCACGATTTGCAATCGGTTTACCGTAGCTCCAATGAAGCCTTTAAAAAGGCACGACTGACTGCTGTTATTTTACAAATCTTGATTGAGCTTGCTGATAATTTTGTCATTGAGAGAGTAGGTCGAACACAACTCAAAAACAACGATAAAGTAAAAAATGCGATTACATATTTAACACAAAATTACAGTAAAAAGATTTCTCTTGATGAAATTACACGTGATAAATACAATTTTAGTATGTTATTTAAAAAATACACAAATCAAACGGTTTTTCAGTATTTGAATAATTTGAGGGTGTATAACGCCTCACTTTTAATAAAACAGGGTTATCCTGTAGCGACTGCTGCAAAGCAGTGTGGTTTTGACAATATGTCCTTTTTTGCAAAAACCTTTAAGCAATATACGGGAAAACTTCCCTCTGATATTAAAAGAGCCATTACCAAATAAGGTAATGGCTTTTTTATTTTGCATTATAATTCAATAATTTTTGCATTTAAAAGTGTGGCTTCTTCTTTTGAGTGGGTTATTAGAATTATCGGTTTGTCGCCTGCGACCTCCAAAATTCTTTTTGCGGCTTTTTCGGTGTTTTCCATATCTAAACCTGTAAATGGCTCATCCAAAATTAAATAGTCAAACTCTTGGCTCAAAGCACGGGCAATCGCCACACGTCGTTCAATTCCACCCGAAAGGACCGAAATATTTTCGTCCTTATATTTTTCGATACCGAGTGCTTTTAAATTTTCAAGCGCAGTAGCTTCATTAGCACCTAAAAAAGTGATATTTTTTAATACGCTTATAAATGGCAAGAGACGGTTTTCTTGAAAAACGACCGAAGCTTTTAGATTTTTATCGATTTCAATTTTTCCTTCCTGCGCTTTCAGTAGTCCCATTATTAAGTATATAACTGTAGTTTTGCCGCAACCGCTTTCACCAAAAAGGCAAATTCTGTCACCTTTTTTAATGTCGAGTGAAAGGTTGTCTATTACCCTTTTTTCCTTTTCATAGTAAAATCCAACATCAGTCAACTTTATCATTTAAAATCCTCCCAACACAGAATCTTACTATCGCTTCAAGCAGAATTGAGAGCAACACCACAACAACAGTAAGCGCAAAAACCTCATCTGTTAAAAGTCCGTTTTTGGAGCTTTGTATCATAAAACCAAGCGAATTTGGCGGTGTGCAAATAATTTCTGCTGCAATTCCTGATTTCCATGCAAAGCTTAAGGCGGTGAGCGTTGTTGTCATAAAATTAGGCATTATAAATGGTATTTTGATGCCGAAAAGGGTTTTAATTTTACTTAATTTATAAACCCTTGCTACCTCTAAATACTTTTTGTCTATATTGTTGAGTGAGGTTTCGACACTCGACCAAATCATAGGCATTACCATAAGAAAACAAATCAGAGTAGGAACTCTGTCTGAGCGAAACCAATAAAAAGCAACAATTATAAATGAAGCAACGGGAACAGCTTTAAAAAGCTTTAAAATAGGAGAGAAGATATCCGATACAAGCTTTACTCGTGATGAGATTAAAGCACCGAGAAAGCCAAAAATCACGCCGAATATAAAGCCGAGAAGTATTCTGTAAAGAGAATAAAGCACGGCGTTATAAAAATCCGGAACAAATACTAAAACTTTTAGAGCTTTAAGGGTTGAAAGCGGTGTCGGTAGGATAAGCTCAATATTTACCAAATAAGCAGCAAGCTGCCACACCGCTATCCAAAAAAGCAGTATGGCAGCTTTTTTTAAAAATTTAGTTACCATAGTAGAAATCATCACTTGGTAATTTTTCACCTACTAATGCAGGCTTGAGGTCAAAGAGGAATTTAAGATAAGCAGAGAGGTTTTGCTTTAATTCATTTCCTGTTTGACATACAATATTGCAGTAGGGGATAGCTTTTGTAGCAATAGCAGCTTTCGGTACAACGCCATACTTTTCACAAAGAGTACCGGCTGTTTTTGGGTCAGCATTTACTGCTTTTACCGATTCCTCATAATCCTTGAGGAAGGTTTTAACTGCATCAGGGTTTTCCTTTAAGAAGGTGTTATTTACGATAACAGAACCCATTACAAGATTTGTGTCGGTGCATTTATCCCATTCGTCATTTAAGTTAATAGCGATTTTTGCGTTTTTATCCTGAACTGTGATTGTGGTTGCAACAGGTTGGGGAGCGATCACAACAACCTCATTTTTCTTGTCACCAATAATTTTTGGAACCAATTCGCTTCCGTCACCAACAAACTCAAGCTTTACATCAGTACCAACCTTGAGGTTGTTCTTTTCAAGGATGTAGTTGGTGATAAATTCGGGATTTGCTCCTTGACCGGGAAGATAAACGGTCTTGCCTTTTAAATCGGCGATGGTTTTTATGCTTTCATCCTTTGTAACAACATTAAGAACACCTAAAGTATTAACGGCCAAAACGGTAACATTGCCTTTTGTTTTGTTGTAAAGGTTTGATGCTACGTTTGTTGCAACAGCAGCGATGTCGGCATCACCATTTACAACCTTTGCAACGATGTCCTCGTTAGCGGCAACCATATTAAATTTGTAGTCAATAGAGGTTTCGCCCTTTTCGGCTTTGTCCCAAAGTGATACAGCGCCGATGCCTGTAGGTCCTTGAAGCACGTAAACGTCGCATTCAACTTTAGTTGCGGTTGTTGGTTTTTTAACTTCAGAAGTGGTGTCATTTTGACAAGCGGTCAAAGAGAATATCATCAAAACCGCCAAGAGAAAGCTAACAATTTTTTTCATTTTCAATCACCTTTATTATATTATTTTCCTTTTGTATTTTACCGCTGTCGATAAGAGCGTCAATGCACCTGTAAAGAGAGGCACGGGAAACACCAAGCATACGAGAAAGCAGAGTCATACTTTTGGGAAGTGTGGCGTTACCTTCTTTGTCGGCTGTCGATTTAAAATACTCGAAAAGAGTATCCTCGGCAGAGGAACAGGAAAGAAAGCTCAGCTTTGTGTTGAGAAAACGGATTTTATCGGTCAGAAATGTAATGTAGTTGATAGAGGCTTTTGGAAATTTTGTGAAAATCTCTTTAAGTGTTTTTTCCTCTAAAAACAAAACTTCAACATCTGTTTTTGCAATTATTCTGCTGATGTATTTTTCGCTTCCGCCGAAAACCGCTGCCGCACCAAAAAAGGAGCCGGGGGAAAAGGTTTTCATATAAAGCTCACTGCTGCCACAGTTTACAGCAAAGGCGTTACCCTTGATAATTACACCAATAGCATTTTTGAAATTGTCGGCAGAATAAATAACATCGCCTCTTGAAAAACAAATAGTAGGGGGAAGAAGCGATAATGCTTCCGCTTTTTCCGATTTTGTTAAGCCATCAAGCAAAAACAATTCATCTAATAAAATCACAATCACCTCAAAACTGTCTCATTTGAGACACTTTTATTATATCAGCAGGCAGTTACTTTGTCAATACTTTAACAAACTTTTTATAGGATATAAAAAATAACGGCTCGAAAAACGAGCCGTTAAAATTTTGATTTTTAATTTAATTAAGCCTTGCCGATAGAACCGAAAAGCTCCATTTTTTCTTTAACGGTAGCTTTGATAGCAGCAGTACCGTCAGCTAAAAGCTTTCTGGGGTCGAAGCCCTTGCCTTGTAAATCCTTGCCGGCTTCGATATATTTACGTGTAGCTTCAGCAAATGCTAACTGACATTCGGTGTTAACGTTGATTTTTGAAACGCCTAAAGAAATGGCCTTACTAATCATATCAGCGGGGATACCTGTACCACCGTGAAGAACC
>JAZNRN010000059.1:0-14665 GCA_045590775.1 Acutalibacteraceae bacterium | reverse complement strand
TTCCTTTCTTTTCATCAGGTGGTAGTTCGCTAGTTTGCTTGTATTTAGGTATTGGTTTGGTAATAAGTGTTTATAAAAACCGAAATTCCCGCACGATTTATCTGCACGATTAAAAATATCGGTCTGTTTTTTATTGACTTTTTGCACAAAAAATATTTAAAACGGTCTTATACTGTGTGCAAGAAGTAAAAAAATGAATTTATTCAAAATTAAACTTGCATATTTATTCATGTTATGGTATTATTTATGCATAGAATTTAACATAAATTGCATATTATGCAAAACGGAGGAATAAAAATGAATAAAAATGAAATTAAAAAAGTTGTTCTCGCATATTCGGGCGGACTTGATACCTCAATTATCATTCCTTGGCTCAAGGAGAACTATAATAATCCTGAAATCATTGCAGTATCCGGTAATGTAGGACAAGCAAGCGAGCTTGAAGGTCTTGAAGAAAAGGCTATCAAAACGGGCGCTTCAAAATGTTATATTGAAGATTTGACTGAAGAATTTTTGACAGATTATGTATTCCCTTGTGTCCAAGCAGGAGCTGTTTATGAGGAATATTTATTAGGTACTGCATTTGCACGTCCTCCCATTGCAAAAAGAATTGCTGAAATTGCAATCGCTGAAGGAGCTGACGCAATTTGTCACGGTTGTACCGGTAAAGGTAATGACCAGGTTCGTTTTGAGCTTGCCATTAAAGCTTTTGCTCCTGATATGCCGATTATTGCTCCTTGGAGAGAGTGGGATATTAAATCTCGTGAAGAAGAAATTGTTTACGCAGAGGCACACAATGTACCTCTAAAAATTAACAGAGAAACCAATTATTCAAAGGATAAGAATATTTGGCATTTGTCTCACGAAGGTCTCGACCTTGAAGACCCGACAAACGAGCCTCAATATAACAAGGAAGGCTTCTTGGAAATGGGCGTTAGTCCCGAAATGGCACCCGATAAGCCTACTTATGTTAAGCTTCACTTCGAAAAGGGTATTTGTACCGCCGCAGACGGTAAGGAAATGAATGCAACCGAGCTTGTTACATATCTTAATAAGCTTGGCGGTGAAAATGGTATAGGACTTCTCGACATTGTTGAAAACAGACTTGTTGGTATGAAATGTCGTGGTGTTTACGAAACTCCCGGTGGTGCTATTCTTTACAAAGCGCATTCAGTGCTTGAGAGTATTTGTCTTGATAAGGAGACAGCTCATTATAAAGCACTTGTTGCTCAAAAGCTTGCTGAAAATGTTTATAATGCGCTTTGGTTCACTCCTTTAACTCAAGCAATTTTGGCTTTTGTTAAAGAAACCCAAAAAACCGTTACAGGCGATGTTACGCTTAAGCTTTATAAGGGTAATATGATAAACGCTTCGGTTTCTTCACCTTATTCACTCTATGACCCCGAAATTGCAACCTTTGACGAGGATGAAGTTTACGATCAAAAGGATAGTGCAGGCTTTATAAACCTTTACGGACTTCCTACAAAGGTTTATGCAAAGATGAAGGCTAAAAACGGTCTTAAATAATTTATAATAGGGTGGAGTTTATCTCCACCCATAATCAATTTATAAAGTAGGTATTTTAATGGATAAAATGTGGGCGGGCAGGTTTAGTAAAGCCCTTAACAAAGAGGCAGATGACTTTAATTCATCAATTCAGTTTGATTGCCGTATGTATAAGCAAGACATCGAAGGCTCTTTAGCACACGCTTTAATGCTCAAAAAGCAGGGTATTATTGCAAAAGAGGAATATGAAAAAATCGTTGATGGTTTGTCTTCAATTTTAGAAGATATAACAAGCGGTGCGCTCGAGTTTGATATGGATGCGGAAGATATACATATGTTTATTGAGGCAGAGCTTACAAAAAGAATAGGTGATGCCGGAAAAAGACTTCACACTGCAAGAAGCCGCAATGATCAGGTGGCACTTGATATTCGAATGTATTTAAAGTCCGAGTGTGATGAGATAAGCGACCTTATCTTAAAACTAATTAAAGCTATTAAGGAAAAGGCAAGCGAGAATTACGATGCTATAATGCCGGGATACACCCATTTGCAAAGAGCCCAACCGATTACATTTGCACACCATATTCTGACCTATGCTTTTATGCTTAAAAGAGATTTTGACAGAATATATGATGCAGTTACACGTATGTACGAAAGCTGTCCAATCGGCTCTTGTGCATTGGCAGGTACCACATATAATACCGACCGTGAAACTGAAGCTGAAAATTTAGGCTTTAAAGGAATATCTCTTAACAGTATTGACGGTGTTTCTGATAGAGATTTTTGTGTAGAACTATTAGCTGATTTTTCCACAATTATGATGCATTTGTCTCGTTTTAGCGAGGAGATAATTCTTTGGTCAAGCTGGGAATTTAAGTTTTGTGAATTAGATGACAGCTTTACAACGGGCTCGAGTATAATGCCCCAAAAGAAAAATTCCGATATGGCGGAATTAGTACGTGGAAAAACAGGTCGTGTTTATGGGGACCTTATGGCACTTCTTACAACCTTAAAAGGATTGCCTCTTGCCTATAACAAGGATATGCAAGAGGACAAGGAAGCAATATTTGATGCGGTTGATACTGTTAAAAAGTGTCTTTCTATTTTTGCTCCTATGGTTGCTACTATGAAAGTCAACAAAGCCAATATGTATAAAGCGGCAGGCGAGGGCTTTATAAATGCTACCGACCTTGCTGACTATCTTGTTAAAAAGGGTATGGCTTTTAGAACTGCATACAAGCATGTTGGCGAAATTGTAGGTTTTTGCATCAAAGAGGGTTACGTTCTTGAAAATTTACCTCTTGAAACTTATAAAAAGTTTTCCGACAGCTTTGATAGTGATTTATTTGATGAAATTTCACTTGAAACCTGTGTAAATAAAAGAATTTCAAAAGGAAGCACAGGTCCCGAATCTGTTAAAACACAAATAGATTATTTAGAAGGATTTTTAAATGAAAAAGATATTCATTGACGGAAGTGCGGGTACAACAGGCCTTCGAATCAAAGAAAGGCTTGAAAACCGTACGGATATTGAAATCATAAAACTTGCAGAAGAAGAAAGAAAAGATATAAATGCTCGAAAAAGAGCTTTAAACGAAGCAGACATTGCTTTTCTTTGTCTTCCTGATGCTGCTGCTGTTGAATCTGTATCACTTATTGAAAATGAAAATACGGTGGTTCTTGATACTTCAACCGCACACCGCACAAGTACGGATTTTGCTTACGGTTTTCCGGAGCTATCAAACGAGTATTTTGAAAAAGTTAAAACATCTAAACGAATTGCTGTTCCCGGCTGTCATGCAAGCGGGTTTATAGCTTTGATTTATCCGTTGATTGAAGCAGGAATTTTGCCGAACGATGTTTTACTTTCTGCTACATCGCTTACAGGATATTCGGGCGGCGGCAAGAAAATGATTGCCGAATATGAGGATTTTGAGCTTGACGAGTTGCTTTGTGCTCCACGCCAATACGGTATTTCACAAAATCATAAGCATTTACCCGAAATGAAAGTCATTACCGGCATAGAAAACGAGCCTTTGTTTTTACCAATTGTAAGTAATTTTTACAGTGGTATGGAGGTTACAATTCCGATTTACAAGTCACAGTTAAACGATGGTTTTACTTGTGATGATATTAAAAAAGCGTATAAAGCTAAATATATGGGACCTGTCGTTAAATATGTTGAGGATTTTAGTGAAGACGGTTTTGTAAGTGCCAATAAACTAAGCTTTAATGACGGTATGGAAATCAGTGTTGCAGGCAATGAAGACCGAATTTTACTTATTGCCCGTTATGATAATTTAGGAAAAGGTGCTTCCGGAGCGGCCGTACAATGTATGAATATTGTACTTTCTGCTGACCAAACAACAGGACTTGATTTATAGGAGAATTTTATGAAAATAATTGAAGGTGGCGTTTGCGCCGCAAAAGGCTTTAAAGCTAATGGTATTCATTGTGGAATTAGAAAAAACAAGGAAAAACGTGATTTAAGCCTTATTTTAAGTGAGAAAAAGGCAAATGTTGCTGCAGTATATACAACTAATCTTGTAAAAGGTGCTCCGCTCATTGTTACAAAGGAGCATATTAAAGACGGTTTTGCTTCTGCCATTATTTGTAATAGCGGTAACGCTAATACCTGTAATGCAAACGGTATAGAAATTGCAGAGCAAATGTCAGAAATTTTAGCAGATGAAATTAAGATTTCATCAAATGATGTTGTTGTGGCATCTACCGGTGTTATCGGTCAACCTCTTGACATTAAACCGATAAGCAATGGTATTCCAGCGCTTGTTGCAGGTCTTGGCGCCAACAGTAAAGAGGCGGCCGAGGGTATAATGACCACAGACACAAAGCTAAAGGAAGTTGCTGTCGAATTTAATATTGGTGATAAGGTTTGTAAAATCGGAGGTATTGCAAAGGGTTCGGGTATGATTCATCCCAATATGGCAACAATGCTTGTTTTTATTACTACCGACTGTGCAATATCGACTGAAATGCTTCAGAAAGCACTTTCAACCGATATTCAAAACACCTTCAATATGGTTAGTGTTGATGGTGATACCTCAACTAATGATATGGTTTGTGTTCTTGCAAACGGTATGGCTGAAAATGATGAAATCAAGACAAATAGTGAAGCTTTTGAAATTTTTATGAAAGCATTAAATACAGTAACCGTTCATCTTTGCAGATGCATTGCCGGTGATGGCGAGGGTGCAACAAAGCTATTGGAATGTAAGGTAACAGGAGCCGAAACCGATGTTATTGCAAAGACAGTTGCAAAATCGGTTATTTGTTCTTCACTTACAAAAGCTGCTATGTTTGGTTCAGATGCAAACTGGGGCAGAGTGCTTTGCGCAATAGGTTATTCCGGCGCTTTAGTTGACGTAAATAAAATCGATGTTGCTTTTAAATCTTCAAAAGGCGAAATTTTGGTTTGCAAGGATGGCGCAGGAGTAGAATTTAGCGAAGAAAAAGCTAAAGAAATTTTACTTGAAAATGAAATTGAAATCTTGGTTAGCTTAAACAGCGGGGATTATTCTTCAACCGCTTGGGGTTGTGATTTAACCTATGAGTATGTTAAAATTAACGGAGATTACAGAACATAAAATTGGAGTGAGTTAAATGCCAATAAGTAATATTACAAACGCACAGCGTGCCGAGGTTTTAACACAGGCATTGCCCTATATACAAAAGTATTACGGAAAAATCGTTGTTATCAAATATGGCGGAAACGCTATGATTAACGAAGAATTGAAGCATCAGGTTATGGAGGATATTATCCTTTTAAGACTTGTAGGTGTTAAAGTTGTTTTAGTTCACGGTGGCGGTCCTGAAATTACCGATACACTTAAAAAAATCGGCAAAGAATCCGTTTTCGTTGACGGACTTCGTGTAACGGATAAGGAAACTGCTGACGTTGTACAAATGGTGCTTGCAGGAAAAATCAATAAAAGTCTTGTTAATTTGCTTGGTACATTTGGTGGTAAGGCTGTCGGAATTTCCGGTATTGATGGACATTTAATTGAATCTGAAGTCAAGGATGAGCGTTTAGGTTTTGTAGGCAAAATCACAAAAGTAAACGTGCAGCCAATTTTGGATTTAATTGCTCACAAATATATCCCTGTTGTTTCAACTGTCGGTTGTGATAATGAGGGAAATGTTTACAATATTAATGCTGATACAGCAGCCGCTTACATTGCAGGTGAATTAGGTGCAGAATGTTTAATTTCTATGACTGATATTGCGGGAATACTAAAGGATAGAGATAACCCCGACACCTTAATCCCCAAAATTGATTTACAGGATGCAAAACTGTTGTTTGAGGATGGTACTATTTCCGGTGGTATGATTCCAAAGGTTGAATGTTGTATTGAAGCTATTAACCGTGGTGTTAAAAAGGTGTTTATTATGGATGGCAGAGTGCCACATTCCTTGCTTGTTGAAACTCTTACCGATGAGGGTGCAGGCACAATGGTTGTAAAGGACAAAAACGATGAATATTAAGGAAAAAGATTCACTTTATATTGCCAATACATACGCTCGTTTTGATTTGGAACTCTGTGAAGGTGCAGGGTCTCTCGTAAAGGATGAAAAAGGTAATATTTATATTGATTTAGCAACAGGTATTGCTGTAAATACGTTTGGTTATTGCGATAAAGAGTGGCAAGAAACAGTTACTAATCAGCTTTCAAAATTACAACACACATCTAATCTTTATTATACATCACCTTGTGTAGAACTTGCTGAAATTTTAACAAAAAAGACGGGTCTTAAAAAGGTATTTTTCTCAAATTCAGGCGCTGAAGCTAATGAGTGTGCAATAAAGGTTGCCAGAAAATATGCCGCCGACAATAAGGGAAGTGATTGTTATAAAATAGTCACTCTTAAAAACAGTTTTCACGGTAGAACCATAACAACACTTGCGGCTACGGGTCAAGATGTATTTCACAGCGATTTCTTGCCCCTTACAGACGGTTTTTTATATTGCGAGGCAAATAATATTGCTCAACTTGAAAACATCGTAAAAACCGAAAATATCGCAGCTGTAATGTTTGAGTGTGTTCAAGGTGAGGGCGGAGTTTTACCCCTCGATAAAGAATTTGTCGAGCGAATATTTAAACTATCACGTGAGTATGATTTTCTAACAATAACTGATGAAGTACAAACTGGTAACGGAAGAACAGGAACACTTTATGCGTTTATGCAATACGATGTTTTACCTGATATAGTATCGACTGCAAAGGGTCTTGGAAACGGACTGCCGATTGGCGCTACAATCTTAGGCGAAAAGGTGCAAAATGTTTTGCAAAATTCCTCTCACGGTTCGACTTTTGGCGGAAATCCTGTTGCTTGTGCCGGAGCGGTGAATATTATTAGTCGTATTGACGATGCTTTATTAAATGAGATCAAAGCCAAATCACAATATATAATAGATGCATTAACTGATGCTGATGGTGTAATTGCAGTGTCGGGGTTAGGTCTTATGCTTGGAATTGAAACCGAAAAAGATGCAGGCGAGATTATTAAGTATTGTCAAGAGCATGGCGTACTTGTAATTAAAGCGAAAAACAAGGTAAGACTCCTGCCGGCACTTAATATACCTTGGGATTTACTTGAAAAGGCTGTCGATGTAATTATCACCGCTTGTAAAGGAGAATAGTTATGGATTTTAAAGGTAAAAGCTTTTTAAAGCTGTTAGATTTCACTTCGGAAGAAATTGCATGTCTTATAGATTTGGCGGCAGAGCTAAAATATAAGAAAAAAGCGGGCATTCCGCACAAAATTTGCGAGGGGAAAAATATAGCTCTAATTTTCGAAAAAACAAGTACAAGAACTCGTTGTGCTTTTGAGGTGGCTGGATATGATCTTGGTATGGGTGTTACTTATTTAGACCCGACAGGCTCTCAAATAGGCAAAAAGGAAAGCATTGCTGATACAGCACGAGTTCTCGGTCGTATGTATGACGGAATTGAGTATCGTGGCTTTGGACAGGAAATTGTTGAAGACTTAGCAAAATATGCCGGTGTTCCTGTTTGGAATGGTCTGACAAACGAATTCCATCCCACACAAATTTTAGCCGATTTTTTAACAATTAAAGAAAAATTCGGTTATTTAAAGGGTATCAATTTTGTTTATATGGGAGATGCCCGTTACAATATGGGTAATTCTTTAATGGTTGGTTGCGCTAAAATGGGACTTAATTTTACCGCTTGTGCACCTGAAAAATATTTCCCTGATAAAGAACTTATTGCAACTTGTCAGGAAATAGCAAAAACCACAGGAGCAACACTTAATTTTGAAACAGATCCTATGAAGGCTACAAAAAATGCCGATGTGATTTATACTGATGTTTGGGTTTCTATGGGTGAACCAAGTGAGGTTTGGGAGGAAAGAATTAAAGAACTTTCTCCATATCAGGTGAATATGAAGCTTATTGAAAATGCAAGTGATAATGTCGTTTTTATGCACTGTTTACCTGCTTTTCACGACCTAAAAACCACTGTTGGTAAAGAGATTAGTCAAAAATTCGGTATTGATGAAATGGAAGTTACCGACGAAGTATTTGAAAGTGAATATTCTATTGTATTTGATGAAGCTGAAAATAGAATGCACACAATTAAAGCTGTTATGGCGGCTACATTGTAATTAAATATTTGCATAAAAAAATGAGGTACAAATTGTACCTCATTTTTGTTTATATAGTTTAGAAAAGACCGGTAATTTTGCCATCGGCATCTACATCGATGCGTTCTGCTGCAGGAACTTTGGGAAGTCCGGGCATTGTCATAATATCGCCTGTTAAGGCCACTATAAAGCCGGCACCGGCTGAAACTTTAATATTTCTAACTGTCACAATAAAATCCTCCGGAGCACCAAGTTTTGTCGGGTCATCTGAGAAGCTATATTGAGTTTTTGCCATACAAATAGGCAAATTCGAAAGTCCCATACTAGTAAGCTTATCGGCTTGTTTTTTAGCGCCCGGTGTTAAAACAACACCTTTACCGCCGTAAACCTTTTTAACGATAGCATTGATTTTATCCTCAATAGTACCATCAAGTGTGTACGAGAAGGTAAAATCGTTCTTTTCTTCACAAAGGCGAACAACGGCAGAAGCAAGCTCAACAGCACCTTCGCCACCCCTTGCCCAAACATCAGAAAGGACAACATTAACACCAAGTTCTTTACATTTTTCAATAATAAACTTGATTTCATTGTCGGTATCAGTCGGGAACTTATTAACAGCCACAACACAAGGAAGCTTGTAAACATTTTTAATGTTTGAAACGTGGCGAAGAAGGTTGGGAATACCTTTTTCAAGTGCCTCAAGGTTTTCTTCACCAAGGGATTTTTTGTCAAGTCCTCCGTGCATTTTAAGCGCACGAACAGTTGCAACCATTACAACTGCGGATGGGGTAAGACCTGCCATACGACACTTGATGTCGAGGAACTTTTCTGCACCCAAATCTGCACCGAAGCCTGCCTCGGTTACTGCGTAATCTGCAAGCTTTAATGCAAGTTTGGTAGCAGTTACGGAGTTACATCCGTGTGCAATATTAGCAAAAGGTCCACCATGAACTAAAGCGGGTGTGCCTTCAAGAGTTTGCACTAAATTAGGTTTAATAGCATCTTTAAGTAAAGCAGCCATAGCACCTTGAGCATTGAGATCACCTGCAGTTACAGGTTCATCGTTAAAGTTGTAAGCAACAATGATTTTTGAAAGTCTTTCCTTTAAATCGGTAATATCGGAAGCAAGACATAAAACCGCCATAATTTCACTTGCAACTGTAATATCAAAGCCATCCTCACGAGGAACGCCGTTGACTTTACCACCAAGACCATCGGTTACAAAGCGCAACTGCCTATCATTCATATCAACGCAACGCTTCCAAGTGATGCGTCTTACATCAATGCCGAGTGCATTGCCTTGATGAATGTGGTTGTCAAGCATAGCGGCGAGTAGATTGTTTGCAGCTCCGATAGCGTGGAAGTCGCCGGTAAAGTGAAGGTTAATATCCTCCATAGGTACTACCTGTGCATATCCACCACCTGCGGCACCGCCTTTGATACCGAAAACAGGACCTAATGAAGGTTCACGAAGTGCAACACAAACCTTTTTGCCAATTTTTTTCAAACCATCAGCAAGACCGATGTTTGTTGTGGTTTTACCTTCGCCTGCAGGAGTGGGGGTAATTGCTGTAACTAAAATAAGCTTACCGTTTTCATTTTGGTTTTCTTTCATTATAGAAAGGTCAACCTTTGCTTTGTATTTTCCGTATTGCTCCAGATATTTTTCATCAATACCTGCCGCCTTTGCTATTTCAGTAATAGGCTGCATTTTTGCATTTTGAGCAATTTCAATATCAGATAAATAAGCCATAGAAAATTCTCCTTATTTAAAATACTTAACAGCTGATTTGAACATCTTAATGTCATAATCACCGGGAACATTTTTATAAAGACCGGAGCCCACACGTTCGCTGTGACCCATTTTACCAAATACTCTGCCATCGGGAGAGGTAATACCCTCAATCGCATACATTGAATCGTTGGGGTTAAAATGAACATCGCTTGTAGCGTTACCGTCTAAATCAACGTACTGTGTTGCAATTTGACCGTTATTTGCTAATTGCTTGATAAGCTCTTCACTTGCTAAGAATCTGCCTTCACCGTGCGAAATCGGAACATTGTAAATATCGCCTACATTAGTATCAGCCAACCACGGAGACTTATTAGAAGCAATACGAGTTCTAACAATTCTTGACTGATGGCGAGCAATGGTATTAAAGGTAAGTGTAGGACAATTTTCATCGGTATCAATAATTTTACCATAGGGAACAAGACCTAATTTAATAAGTGCTTGGAAACCATTACAGATACCGCAAATCAGACCGTCACGTTTATCAAGAAGGGACATAACCTCTTCTTTAATAGCTCCGTTACGGAAGAAAGCAGTAATAAATTTACCACTGCCGTCAGGCTCGTCACCGCCTGAGAAGCCACCCGGAACAAATATCATTTGTGAGGTTTTAAGGCTTTCGGCAAACTTTCCGACCGAGCGAGAAATACCTTCGCTTGTTTGGTTGTTAATTACAAAAATTTCCGGTTCTGCTCCTGCATCACGCATTGCCTTTGCAGAATCAAATTCGCAGTTGGTGCCGGGGAATACGGGTATCAAAACCTTGGGACGTGCTACTTTGATAGAGGGTGCAACACGCTCTTTTGCTTCATAAGAGAAGTTTTCCATAGGTGTCTTGTTGTCAGCAATATTACACTTATAAACACTTTCAAGCTTATCTTCGTAAATGCCTAGTAATTCGTTAATTGAAAGCACTTCATTGCCATAGGTAATGTTGCCATTATCGGTTACAGTACCGATAGTGATACCATCCTCAATATCCTCGGTTACTTCGAGGATGAAAGAGCCATAGTTATAACCAAAAATTGCTTTATTTGAAATAGCGCTGTCAAAAGTAAAGCCTAAAGAGTTACCAAAGGTCATTTTCATTACTGCTTCACCAATACCGCCCATGGTGGGAGTATATGCTGCGGCTACAACGCCTTTACGCATAAGTTCAGTAACTTTTGCAAACACCTTGATTTGTGATTCGGTAACAGGTAGGTTATTTTCATCGTAAACAGGGGAGAGAACAATGACTTTATTACCAGCCTTTTTAAATTCGGGAGAAATAATATTTTGAACCTTGCTTGTAGTTACTGCAAAGGAAACAAGTGTAGGAGGAACGTCTAAATCCTCAAAGCTACCACTCATTGAGTCTTTACCACCAATAGAACCAATAGAGTAATCTTTTTGTGCCTTAAATGCACCAAGTAAAGCAGAGAGAGGTTTACCCCAACGCTTGCCATCACGACCCGGACGCTCGAAATATTCTTGGAAAGTGAGATATACATCCTTAAATTCAGCACCGGTAGCGATGAGCTTTGAAACTGATTCAACAACTGCTAAATAAGCGCCGTGGAAAGGACTTAGCTCTGTTATAAAGGGATTATAGCCCCAAGACATAAGTGAGCAGTCATCGGTGTGTTTCTTTTCGACCGAGATTTTTTGTACCATTGCCTGAATAGGTGTTAACTGATTCTTACCACCAAAGGGCATAAGCACAGTACCTGCACCGATAGTAGAGTCAAATTGCTCCGAAAGACCACGCTTTGAGCAAATGTTGAGATCATTTGCCAAGGCTTTCATATTTTCGCTAAATCCGCCTTCTACTACCTTTCTGTAATCTTTAGGGTTATTAGGTGTAATTGTAATATGTTTTTCAGCACCGTTAGAATTTAGGAATTCACGACTAATATCAACTATTGTGTTGCCGTTCCATTTCATAACAAGTCTGGGTTCTGCTGTGATGTCAGCAACCTTTACAGCTTGTAGGTTCTCACTATGAGCAAGCTCTAAAAATCTATCAATATTTTCTTTTTCAATTACAACAGCCATTCTTTCTTGCGATTCACTGATTGCAAGCTCAGTACCGTCGAGACCGTCATATTTTTTAGGAACTGCATTTAGGTCGATTAATAGTCCATCGGCAAGCTCACCTATAGCAACAGATACACCGCCTGCACCAAAGTCGTTACAACGCTTAATCATACGACAAGCTTCGTAATTTCTAAATAATCTTTGTAATTTTCTTTCTTCCGGTGCGTTACCTTTTTGAACTTCAGCACCGCAAGATTCAAGCGACTCTAATGTATGTGATTTTGAAGAACCTGTAGCACCGCCGCAGCCATCACGACCGGTTGAGCCACCAAGTAAAATTACAACATCATCGGGGGCAGGTACTTCACGTCTTACGTTTTCGGCGGGAGCAGCAGCGATTACAGCACCAATTTCCATACGCTTTGCAGCATATCCATCGTGATAAATTTCATCAACAATACCTGTAGCAAGACCAATTTGGTTACCGTATGAGGAATAACCATCAGCCGCAGTAGTTACAATTTTTCTTTGAGGAAGCTTGCCTTCCATTGTATCTTTTACACTCTTTAAGGGATTAGCTGCACCTGTAACACGCATTGCGCCATAAACATAGCTTCTACCTGATAGTGGGTCTCGAATAGCACCTCCGATGCATGTAGCGGCACCACCAAAGGGTTCAATTTCAGTTGGATGGTTGTGAGTTTCGTTCTTAAAGAGCAATAACCAAGGCTCGCTTACACCGTCAACCTCAACATCAATTTTAACTGTACAAGCATTTATCTCTTCCGATTCATCTAATTTTTCAAGTTTTCCGTGTTTTTTGAGATAGCGAACTGCCAAGGTTGCAATATCCATAAGGCAAATCGGTTTTGTTCTTCCTAATTCCTTACGGGTTGCGAGGTAATCGTCATAAGTTTCCTGTAAAAGTGCATCCTCAAACTTGACATCATCAATATTTGTGAGGAAGGTGGTATGACGGCAATGGTCAGACCAATATGTATCAATCATACGAATTTCGGTGATAGTAGGCTCTCTGTTTTCGGATTTAAAATAATCCTGACAAAAAGCAATATCATCTGCATCCATTGCAAGACCGTATTTTGTAACAAAATCCTCAAGACCCTTTCTGTCGAGTGAAATAAATCCGTTAAGTGTTTCAACAGTTGTGGGAATTTCGTAATTTACCTTTAAGGTTTCGGGTTTTGTGAGCTCTGCTTCACGTGATTCAACAGGGTTAATTACGTGCTTTTTAATTGCAGCAAGCTCTGTGTCGGAAATATCACCGTAAAGCATATAAACCTTTGCAGTGCGAACAGTAGGACGATTCTTTTGCGAGATGATTTGAATACATTGTGCAGCAGAATCTGCTCGTTGGTCAAATTGTCCAGGTAAATATTCTACAGCAAAAACAGTTGCATCGTCTTTTTTGATTTCAGAATATGTAATATCAAGCTGTGGCTCGGAGAAAACGGTGTTTACCGAATAATCAAAAAGCTCTTTTTCAATATTTTCAACATCATATCTGTTAATAACACGAACATCTTTTACCGAATCAATAAGTAAAAGTCCGTTGATTTCTTTAAGCAAGCCTTTTGCTTCATTAGCAAGCTCTTTTTTCTTTTCAACAAAAATTCTATAAACCATTAGTTTTCCTCCTGTGCTTTTAGCGCCTTAGCGCCAATATCGGTTCTCATATATGAGTTTTCAAAAGTCACTTTTCTTGTGTTTTCATAAGCTTTAGTCAAAGCTTCCTTTAAAGTATCAGCAGTAGCGGTAACGCCCAAAACTCTGCCACCTGCGGTTTTTAAAACGTCGCCGTCAAGCTTTGCGCCTGCGACATAAACCTTGTCTTTTACACTTTCGTCAATGGTAAGGTCAAATCCGCTATCATATTTTTGGGGATAGCCATTTGATGCCATTACTACACATGCCGCCGCTTTGCTTGAAAACTTAACTTCGGTATCAGCTAACGTACCGTTAGTACAAGCCTTCATTATAGTTAACAAGTCACTTTTAAGAAGAGGAAGGACAACCTGTGTTTCAGGGTCGCCAAAGCGACAGTTATATTCGATAACCTTGGGGCCGTCATTTGTTAGCATAAGGCCAAAATACAAACAACCTTTAAAGGTTCTGTTTTCACAATTCATAGCTTCAATAGTAGGAATAAAAATTGTTTCCATGCAAATATCGGCAATTTCTTTTGTATAATAAGGGTTAGGAGCAACTGTACCCATACCGCCGGTGTTAAGACCTTTATCGCCATCAAGAGCACGCTTGTGGTCCATTGACGACACCATAGGTACTACAGTTTTTCCGTCCGTAAAGGAAAGGACGGAAACCTCGGGCCCTGTCAAAAATTCTTCGATTACGATGTTGCTGCCACTTTCACCGAAAATTTTATCCTCCATCATAGAAATAACTGCTTCTTTTGCGTCGTCTCGAGTTTCTGCTATAATAACGCCTTTACCCAGCGCTAAGCCGTCAGCCTTAATAACTGTGGGAATAGGTGCGGTTTCCAAATATTCGAGGGCCTTATCCAAATTGTCGAATACTTCATATTCAGCAGTTGGGATATTGTACTTTTTCATAAGGTTTTTTGAAAAAACTTTACTACCTTCGATAATAGCTGCCGCTTTATTAGGACCAAAGCAGGGGATACCGGCTTCGGTCAAAGCATCAACGGCACCGAGCACTAACGGGTCATCAGGTGCTACAACGGCGTAG
>JAZNRN010000058.1:0-7468 GCA_045590775.1 Acutalibacteraceae bacterium | reverse complement strand
ACCGCTCCATTTTGGTACTGCGGATAATAACCGCCATTGTAATAATTTGGGTAAGCCATAATCATTCTCCTTTATAATAATAATAAATCGGCACTTCGCCCGAACTGTTCCAAGTGTCAAACACACACCCATTTTCGACAGTAACGCAATGCGTGCCTGTTCCAATAATAAAAGTGCCTTTTGGGTGTTCATTACAAAAATCTTCAATCGTGTAACATTCAGGGCAATCGTTGGAAATAATATCCCTTGTAAAACCTTTGCTTTTGAGATATGCGTGCCACACGGCATTTGAACTCAATAAATCCCCCATCAAATAACCCTGTATTGTTAAATCGATGTATATATCTTCCCACGGCTGATTAAGTGCTTTTGATATTGCACGAATTACGCAATCTCCTACACGGATTTTATAGGGATTGGCGTTGTAATAACTGTACATTCTTTATCATCTCCCCAAAACTGCGGTGCAAAACACTCATTGTCATAACTGTCAATATATTTGTTTGGCTCTTTGTTTATTTCGTTCAAAAAATCAACTCCTTGTGCCTTAAATATAACAAAAAAATAAGACTTCTACAATCAAGTAAAAGTCTTATTTTCGTTTTATTTTTGTATTATTTTAGTTTTTTAAATAACCGATTTTGCAATCTATAAACAATATGTTTTGTTTGCTGAACTGAAAGGTCAAATTCTTCTGCCAAAGGTTCAAAACAAATGCCATCAAGCAATCGCCTTTTGAGTAACGCCCTATCCCTTTCCGAAAATATCCATTCGTCAATCAAATGTTCCCATTGCGTTCTACTTATATCAACATTATTCGGCATCTTCAAGGAACTCTACCTCCATGTTCACAAGATTTGCAAAATCAATTTCTTTCGCAACACCTTTCGATATGTCACTTGCAACAATCAATTTATCGCAAGCCGAAAGAATATCGAGGCACAATTCCATTTCAGCATCATATCCGATTTCTCCGTATCTTAGATGAGAAAACAAAAGTAAAGGACAGATATAAGAATTTTCCAAATCATTCACTTGCAAATCATGCGTGATTTGTTTGGCTCTTTCAATGTTTTCAAGCTTTCCACCATGCTTGTGGGCAATGTATATCAGCATTTAACCCACCGCCTCACTTGCGTGTCCTTGTGCCTTTGCTATTGCCGTTTTTCTTACGGCGTGTTCGAGTTTTTTTACGGACTGTTATCTTCGCCATTTACAATATCACCATCATTTCCAATATAGTTTGCAATGCCGTCAACAGCTTCAACAATAGTTTCTTCAGTTGTGCTCGTATAATCGTATTGCATCCATGCCCACAACCACATAGCGTTGCAAGCCACAATCATACAAATTGCCACAATCAACGCAATCCATTGTCTTTTGATTATTCGCTCCATTCTCGCAACCGTGCTTTCGTGCACTACATACGGCACACTTGCAGGTGCTTTGTCTGTTCCGCAAGAATTACAAGTTTTACTCACTCAAAACACTCCATTCGCTTTTAAAATAGCTGTAATAACTGCACCTATTATAACACTTAAAACCGCAGTTGTCAACCAATTATTCTTTGTGAGTTTTTTGTTTGCATCTTCTTGCAAATACATTATGCGGTCAATTCTCTTATCGTCATTGGCAAATTTTGTATTGTTTTTGTCTTGGATGTCATTGCATTCTGTAATTCTTACATATTCTCGGTCAAAAACCTTGCGAAGTTCTTCAATATCTTCATGTGTCAATGCCATTGTTTACCCCTCGCCATTGTTTTTATTATAATTTACGGAACTTACACCGATAATTGCACCGAGAAACAAAGACAAAGCAGCGCAAGTGGCAAGCACTTCGCCGCCAAAAGGCAACGCCCATATTTCCGCAATGCTATTGTAAAAAACACCGATTGCATCAAGAACTACAAGAGCCACCCACTTCAAAACATCGTAAACCTTATTTGACATTATAATTACCTCTTTTTCAACTTCAATTTCGTTATTTTTAATATATTCTATTGTCAAGTATTTTATCGCAACACCTATCAAGCAAAATTCTCACATATTCCGCATTGATTGGAGATTTGCCCGAAAGCATCAACTCCCAATTTCGGGCGTTTTCAGCCGTTGTAATGCCACATCTTATAAGTCTGTCCACAGTTTCATCCGTACTGTAAAAACCGCTTATTTCGCCGTTGTAGCTCCCCACAGCATTGGGTATGCCTGTGTACTCGCAAATGTCAAGGGATGTTGACGTTGTGCCTTTGGGGCGCAGCTCAAGATGTAAATGTGCGCCGGTTACTTTTCCTGTGGCACCCATAACACCTATCGGCTGTCCCATCTTTACAGTTTCACCGTTTTTGATTTTGAAGCTTTTCAGGTGACCGTAATAAATTCGCCTGCCGTCGAGCAAGGTCTGCCTTATGTAGTTCCCAAATCCGTTTGCTTCATAAAGAGTTTTTGCAATGCCGTCTGCAACGGCGTACACGGTGGTATTTTCGTCCGCAACAATGTCGATACCCTTGTGGTATTCCTTCTTGCCAAAAAGACTTCTGTAGCCCCGTGGGCTTGTTACACGGAACTTGCCGTTAAAAGGTGTTATCATTGTTTGCACTCCAATCGGTCAAGTCTGTCAAGTATTACCATCATTTCGGCTCTTGTTACGGGTGCATCAGGCTTGAATGTGCCGTCAGGGTAACCTTTGGCAACTCCCTTTATTGCTTGCCTTTTTATGGCATCCGCATACCATGCATCTTCTGAAACATCTGTAAATTTGAATTCTGTCATAGGAATAATCCCCCATACTTCTTTAAAATTTTCGAATTCTATTTCGGGACGTGGACAGTTGTATTTTCCCCAACTGTTTTGGCACTTAAAGTATGTGCTTGTATATCCTGTGCATATCATGGCATGAAGTGCTGTGCTTTTTGTAAGCGGATTTATATGTTTCATTTGTGTGCTTATAAACAAAGGAATATCATACTTGAGCAAAAAAGCCTTCGCTTCATCCTCGTTGTATATTCGCACATAGCCTTGCACCAATTTGTGCGCAAGGTCTTTTATTTTCGGGTACGCTTCAATGAATACCCTTATTGCTTCGGGCACTTCAAGGTTGCCGCCAAGTATGTCCTCGGTAACATCTCCGTGCTTGTGTGCCGTTTTGGCAACATCACGCATTATGCACCCCTCGCCCGTGTGTATCGTTTCCATTCGGTTGCCATAGAGGAATGCCGTCGAAAAGTCCACAACGCACCCTGTCAGCTTGTACCACATACATTCGAATATACCTGCCATTGCAAAGGACGTGCAGGAATTCACATATTCCTGATTCTTGTGTTCGGGTAGCCATGATACGCTATATACTTTTGGCAACTCCTGCGCTGCAGAGCCTGCAGGCATATCCGTACATAAATGTATTCGCCAATCACGCTCATCGGGAGGAGAGGGAAGCGCACCGCCTTTATATTTCATCATGGCGTACTTCCTGTTCCGCAAGAATCTTGCTGTATTGCTCCTCGGTTATCTCATGCCATTCATCCTGCTCGCCCTGTGCCGCATAAACGGTTTTGCCAAAGGCTTCGCCGTTAGTAAGCATCATGCCGTCCGATGCCGTAAGCTTTATTCTTGTAATTGTTTCGGTTATCATGTTGTTCCTCCTTAAATAAGCGATATGTTCCAGTTGGGTTTTATGTTTGCCACATCGTCAAAGGTGTTGTAAGTAACTCCGTCTATCACAGTGCCTGCCCATTCGATGGCGTTTACCGCAACCGATGAAAGAGTAAGTGTTTTTCCCGATGCGCTGTCCCACAAGGCTTTTATAACGCTGATTATTGAAGCTTTTGTCAGCCCTTTGCTCCATCGCAGATTGACCGAGTTGCCGATGTTTCCCGTAATATCAAGATTTACAAGGGCATCGCAACTGTCAAAGGTGTTTGTAAAGGTGGAATTTTCCGAAACCGCAAGGGAAAGGGCTTTGAGCTTTGAACAATACTGAAAAGCGTAGTTGTTATTTGTGCTGTTTTTCAAATCAAGGAACGGAAGCTCTGTAAGTTGGTAGCAAGCATAAAAAGCATACTGCATCTGCGTACAGTCTTTAACATCAAGGGTAATTCCGATGCTTTCAAGGTACTCTTTCAGACTGCCCGAAAAATCACACTCTCTGAAAATGTTTGCGCCTGCATTTGCTTTGGGTATAATGTCATATTTTGGTATCAGAGTATCGTTGTTCCAACCCATGCCGCAAAAGGCAAAATTGTAATTTGTGCGTGTGCCGTTTTGCTGATAGGTGTCCCAAAATTCATCATACTGCGCTTTTTTGCCTGCATCGTATACCCTTTGTTCGTTTTCGGCTATCTGTGTAAGCTTATCGGCTATGCTCATTATGCATCACCCCCGATAAGGGAATTCTGAATGGCAATAATGCCGTCAAGGGCTGCCCCGACATCCCCCAAGTCACCGCCGAGTATTTCAGAGTATTTGCGGAATGTAACAACACTGTCGCTGATATATCCGTTCGTTTCAAGCAACGCAATGCACTCATCTTCTGTTGCCGGGATATTTCCGTCAGACCCCTTTTTCTGAACATATAGAAGTGGCACGGCAGAATCTTTTATACGGATGATTTGACCGTCGAGCCAATTGGTTGTGTCCACATAACTTCCTGCGATACCGCTGTAAAAATGTGAATAATCGCTGAATGTAAATACGGCACAAAGGTCAGAAGCTTTCACAAATCCCGTATCGTTTTCAAGCTGCGATAACTTTGTGGGTTGTTCTGTTGGCTGTTTTGTTGATTCAATTTCTTTAACAGCTTCTTGCGTTTCTTTTATGCCTTTTGCAAGCGAATTAATGGGTTCCACATCAATGTCACTTTCACCATCAACCAAATCTATCCACTTGAACTCAAATTCCATACAATTCACCTCAATCCGTTCTTGTTATCAATTCATTGGCGTATATGGGATAACCATAGATAGACACCTCATCAAAAGTCACGCCTGCATTTGCGGTGGTTTTGGCTTTTAAACTATAAGTTGCATCTTTTTCAATATTCACATTAAATTGAAAATACTCTGTTTTGTCAGCCGCATCTGTATTTGTCGCAGTACTTGTTTGCTCAATCACATCGTTTTTGTAAAGATATAATTCTATTGTTTGACGTGGAACAATAATGCTCGCACAATTTAATCTTACAATACCCTCGCAATTAAATTTAAGAGAACAACCCAAATCATAAATATAAGTTTGCGGATTTGTTATATTTGTGAGATATGTTGCAAACAAATTTGAACTTATAACAAAACGCCAATTTCCATTAAAAATCTTATCCAAAGGCTGAAACTCATCTGTGCCCAAAGTGCTATTCAACGCAAATTTTGCGATAGATTCCATCAAACAATTCTCCTTTCATAGCCATTTTCATTAAAAACAATTTCGACTTTCATGCTGCTTTTGCCCACAATATTTTTGGTTATTTTGTTTCCCTCAAAAACTGTAGTTTCGACATCGCCATTGCTGTTAGTTTTGGTTATACTATTTTCGCCAAACTCAACCGTTTCTGTTTGATAGCCTTGCAAAGCCATCATGTTTATGCGATTAAGCTTTGTCCCCGAACTTTCGCTTGTTTTATCAATGAATTCAAGCATAGGTTATTCCTCCCCACATTCTATCGTTCCGCATTCACGGTAATTTGATATAATATCACTTTGCATGGTTTCTAAATCCAAAAGAATCTGTTCTAAAGCATTGATTTGTTTATAATGATATAAGGGTGACGGCTTTGGTGGAGTTGTTGAATATTCCAAAAAAGCGTTACGAAGAATTTCGGAATTTTCTATCAATCTTTCCAAATCTGACAAATTAAAAATATCATCAGAAGTCCACTCTTTGCTTGAAATTTCGGGGCAATAATAACCTAATTCGTTAATAATATGAACAAGCTCTATTTGCTTGTTTTCAATTCTGTTCAACGTGTTAAAGGTAATCAGCCCACGTTCCAATATTTCAATTTCGGAGCTTGTTAGTTGTTCGCCTTTTTGAACTTTTTCTTGCCTTATTCGCAAAGCTTCTTGCACATCTTGGTTTGTGCGGACAACTATCATTTAACAACCACCTCTTTTGCCAACATACCACCAACAAGTGAATATTTTTGCTCTATCAATCTGCCTTGTTTTGTGCCATAATATTCAGTATCATACTCCAACCAATCACCAATATTAACGGCTTGGTCATAACTCACTTCACGAGGTGTGCGTTGACCGTATTTTATTCCGCTTCCATATTTCAACCCTGTGCCGTATTTTATCAAATCATTTCCACTTATATGCCTGCGTTCTGCTATTTTCATCGATGTAGAAGAAATATTTGTTTGATATTCATATAATGAATCAACAATACCATCTACGTTTTGCCTGCATCGCAATGTTGCATTTTTAACAACCGAAACATTTTTAAGTTCATTGCTCAAAAGATTTGGAATGTGTTTTTCCCTAATCATTATGGTATCTTTGTATTTCTTGCCAACAATTTTGCATTGTGTGCTGTTCGGTGTTATAATCGCATGGCTTGCACTCACAGAATGCACAGCACAATCTATCAACTCAACATTGTCATATGGAGCTTTAAAATCAACAACAATCTTATTTCCGACATCTTGCTGTTCTGCTTGATATATTGTTTCCAATTCAGCTTCTGTTGATGTTTGGTATACATGAACTTGCCATTGAACGCCTGTGACTTTTTTGGATTCGGTAAACTTTTGTCCCGTGTATATTCTTTCAAGTCCGATATGCTGTGTTACCTCATTTTTGAGTTTGGTTATTTTCACAGATTCGCTTTGTGTTGTATCAGCTACACCGCCAATCGCAAACAAAACAAGTTGCAAAGCATTTCTGCAAGTTCCATAAGGTATAAAACCAACCACATCCAAATCGTCAAAAACTCCTTCTTCTATTTCAAAAGGAATCTTTGCTGCGTTAAAAATCTCGCCAATCAACTCAACAGCTTTTTTGTTTTGGGTTAAAGTCCATAAACCTCCAACAAAAACAGTATCTTCAAGTATTCCGATTGCATCTTCCGCTTTTAATTTCCAAACACTTTTAGATGTTCTTTGAGCACTTTCGACATAAACAGCACTTCTCAATTTGTTGTTGAAGAAAACTTTCAAAGGCTGTTTCTTTTGGAATTGGTAATTGTATTCGTTTTTTGAATTAATATCCAAATCGCACGTTCCTATATTCAACTGCGTAGAAACAGGATTCATCGTCTGCATTATTTTGGCATATGTTATTTCTTCGCCTTCAAATACCATGCCATGCCCATAATCAATAGCATTTAATTTCAATCTGTTATACGGCATATTAAGCGATTCGAACGTCACAATGATTTTGTTGAAAATTCCAATATCTTTTTCGTAGAAATAAAAAGCAGAATCAGGCAACACTTCATCGCTTGCCAAAAGTTCTTCATTCAGATACCACTCAACC
>JAZNRN010000057.1:0-3276 GCA_045590775.1 Acutalibacteraceae bacterium | reverse complement strand
TATGCGGAAAATTCAACTTGTGGAAATGACTTCCACAAGTTATAAAAAAAGTGCCTCCACTTGTCAGGGGAGGTGGCACGGTAAAGCCGTGACGGAGGGATAGTTTTCTCTCCCTCAGTCAGCTTCGCTGACAGCTCCCTCGTCAGAGGGAGCCGAGGTGTAGATTTGTCCCTAATTTAACACAAGCATATAATACGCATAGGCGGTGATAGGATGAGTATGGGTGAATTTTTGTTTTTAGACAAACAGAAATTGGAAGTGTTTTTGCCGAAATTATTTGAAATCTTACACTCTAATATGAGTCTGATTGCAGCAACAAACAATTCTTACAAAGATGATTTTGAAATGTGGTGTTCATATTTAATTCCAAATATCAAAAAAGAACAACGCCAAATTATTTTAATGTATATTGATGATACACTTGCGGGATATTTTCAGTATTATATCAATGTTGATATAAATTCGTTAATGATGGAAGAAATACAAATAGCAAAAAAGTTTCAAGGAACAGGAATATTTTCTGCATTTTATAAGTGGTTAGTTAAACAACTTCCGAAAGATGTCAAGAGCGTTGAAGCATACGCAAATAAAAAGAATATCAAATCGCAAAACATTTTAAAACATTTGGGACTAGTTGAGTCAGGGGAAAATAAAAACGGCAATTCTTTTTATTATAAAGGTAAATACGTGGATTTATTAAATAAATATGGTTGATTTAAAATAATATTTGATTTTCAGGCACATTTAATCCGTGACATTAAGTTCAGACTACCTAAAAGAAAGACACGATGAAAATCGTGTCTTTTTTTTGGTTTATGTCCGCAAGGACACAACATCGTTATATATAATCGGGCACTAATTAAAGCATTGACAAAAATGTCTTTCAAACAATATTTACTATATAGCAGAATTTTTGCGTGTTGCTAAATTTGTTTTACCGCTGACTTAATATTATTCTTGTTCACTATACAATACAGTATCATTTGAAGCGGAGGCAAGTCTAAATGAATATCCTCCCTTTTCCGCAAGTATATTGATATCTTCGGCGGTTAAATCCATATAATACCCGTAGCCTTTATACGCTTGATATAAAGGTATTCCTGAACCTTCCTTGATAAAAATCGGTGTTGTTTCGCTTAATTCAGCTGCATACTCAAAACGAGTATTTATGATGTTTATAAAATATTCATCCTCTAATTTTTTAAGACGATCTTGATATCTCAAGCTCAATCCTCTTGCAATTTGTTTCTTTAAATTAATTTCTTCGATAAGTTTAGCCCTCTTTGCTTCATCACTTACCCCTGACAAACTGGCTGATGCTTTTTCATAAGCCTTAAATGCTTCTTGTTTTTGCTTTTGGAGTAAAAGCAATTCTTCATCAGTTACCGTGAATTCATTATAATCCTCGGCTGTCATTACAATTTCGACAATCACCTTATATACAACATTTGTATTACCGTGAGTTTTCATCTTTTCCAACAAAACCGGAGATATATATTTTTCATTTCTACTTAATAAGCCCTCGTTTCCTACGCCATAATCATCAAGTGAATCACCATATACAGCATAAGGTTGTTTTTTTTCTCCATCTTCACTTTGCATATTGAAATTACCTGAAAATAAAATAATGGCAGATAACACTGTAACAATTATCAACGCAAAGCTCGCCGTAATTATGCTCACTCTATAAAAAACAGGTTTCTCACGAAATAACTTCTTTGTCTTTTTATTCTTATTTTTTACGTATAATTTTAGTTTTTCCGAATCATCAATTTCATATCCTTTGGAAAGAATATCTTCATCAATATTCAAAAAGTATTCGCATAATTTTTCGTTGCGATAATTATTCAAACCTTAACGCCCTCCCTTTCAAGCACTTTTTTTAACTTTTTTCTTGCACGATACAACTTAACAGATATATGATTTTCTTCTATGTTAAACCGAAGGGAAAGTTCAGATACAGATTCAAGATAAATATACCTACGAATAAATAAAATTTCTGTTTCGGGGTCAAGATTACGAAGAAATTCTGACAAAACCGATTTTATGATATCGCTGTTTTCTTGGCCGTTGTATTTTGAGTTTTTTGCAGGTAAGCAATAATTTAATTCTGAAAGCATAACTGTATATCCTGCATTCCTCTTTTCTCTGGTATTATACCTAAAGCGATCAACACTAATGTTTCTCGCTATTTTGCAAATATAAGCAGGCAAACTGTTTGGACAATTTGGCGGAATTGTATTCCATACTGCCAATAGAACATCGTTGCCACATTCTTCAACATCACAATCATCACTGAGAATTTTTCTTATGATTCCATTATACAATTGTGAATATTGTTTAGATATTTCTTTAAGAACGCTTTCATCTCTTTTAAATAATAATTGAATTAAACTTCTATCATCCATAAATACTCCTTTCTGCAACATTAAACAGCGTAAACTGTTCCCTTCACTTATTAAGTCGATATTTTTTTACCAATATGACATTAAATATCAATTAACTGTACTTATAAGTTACAAAAATCCTTACTTGTGTTAAGTAAGGATTTTTATTTTTATGATAACTTTTCATCTATTGCCTTTGCGGCAATTTTACCTGCTCCCATTGCAGAAATAACGGTTGCGGCACCTGTTACGGCATCACCGCCTGCATAGACATTTTCCTTTGAGGTCTCACCTGTTTGCTCGTTTATTATAATTCCACCATAAGATGCAGTTTCAAGACCGCTTGTGGTCGATTTTATAAGCGGATTAGGTGATGTGCCTACTGCAACTATTACCGCATCAACATCGAGTATAAATTCGCTGTCAGGAATTTCGACAGGCCTTCTTCTGCCCCTTTCGTCGGGCTCGCCAAGCTCCATTTTTATACACTTAATTGCCTTTACAAAACCTTTTTTATCACTATTGTCATCGTGACCCAAAATTTCAACAGGATTTGCAAGTAGTTTGAACTCGACACCCTCCTCAACTGCGTGAAGGACCTCTTCACTACGAGCCGGTAGCTCTCGCATTGAGCGACGATAAATGATATAAACCTTTTGGGCTCCAAGTCTAAGCGCTGTGCGGGCGGCATCCATTGCAACATTACCGCCACCGACAACAGCCACCTTTCCGCCCTTCATTATCGGTGTAGTTGGACTTTCAAGATAAGACTTCATTAGGTTGCTTCTTGTCAAAAACTCGTTTGCGGAGTAAACACCGTTTAAAGCCTCGCCCTTTATATTCATAAATTTAGGCAGTCCCGCTCCCGAGCCGATGAAGTCGGATCGTA
>JAZNRN010000056.1:0-3844 GCA_045590775.1 Acutalibacteraceae bacterium | reverse complement strand
CATAGAAATACAAGTCTTAAGGTTTGCGATAAAATAATACATGTAGAAAACAAAAACTTTGTAACAATAAAGGAATAGTTTAAGATTATATTAAAAAAAGACCAAGTCGGCTGGCTTGGTCTTTTGCTTTTTATTTGGTTTTCTTTAAAACAATGGCAGTTCTGCTCGGCAAATAGCATTTAAAACCTATCCAACCGGCAGGTGGTGTGATGGTTTTGTATTCGGTGTCGGTATCAACCCTTGAAAAACCGCCAAACACACCATCATCAGATGAGAGAACAACCTTGTAACTACCCTCACTGTTTACCGGAATAAAATATCCGTCAAAGGATTTTGTCGGGTGGAAATTAAAGATAAATACAGTATCTCCTTTTGTGTAGATAAGTATTTTATCATCTTGATGAAGCCACTTGTTTTCTGCAGATAAGGAAAGTAGATTATCGTTTTTCAAAAGCTTTATCATAGCTTTGTCAAAATTGTTAAGCTCGATATAGCGAAGGTCTTTATTATCAACCAAGCTCCATTGGCGACGGCAGTAATGATAACTCCAACCGTTGCCCTCACGTGGAAAATCTATCCACTCGGGATGACCAAATTCATTTCCCATAAAGTTAAGATAGCCTTCACCCGCTAAAGATGCGGTAATAAGGCGAATCATCTTGTGAAGTGCAATACCTCGGTCGATTACAATATTGGCGCCGAATTTATTCATACCGGTGTACATATCGGCATCACAAAGGCGGAACATTATTGTTTTATCGCCTACAAGCGCTTGGTCGTGAGATTCGCAGTAACCGATGTTTTTCTCTCCCGGTCGGCGAGAGTTTAGCTCATACCAAAGCTTACCGATGTCCCAATTTTCGTCGGTGGATTCCTTAATTGTTTTAATCCACAAATCAGGCACGCCCATAGACAAGCGGTAGTCAAAACCGATTCCGCCGCTGCTTATTGGAATACACATTCCCGGCATACCTGACATATCCTCGGCTATAGTAATAGCGTTGGGGTTAATTTCGTGAATAAGCTCGTTTGCTAATTGCAAATATGTCACGGCATCGGTATCGGTGTTCATCGAAAAATACATATCATAATTAGTGAAGGCACTTCCGAGACCGTGGTCGTGATAAAGCATAGAGGTCACCCCGTCAAAGCGGAAACCGTCAAAGTGGAAAACCTCCATCCAATATTTAAGGTTTGAAAGCAAAAAGTGAAGCACTTCGTTTTTAGAATAGTTAAACAGTTTTGTTCCCCAAGCGCTGTGGTTGCCTTTTTCGCCCTCGTGAAAGAACTGATAAACCGTTCCGTCAAACTCGTTTAGTCCTTCGTTAGTGTTTTTCACTGCGTGAGAGTGTACAACGTCAAGCAAAACGGTAATACCCATTTTATGAGCAGTATTTATAAGCTCCTTTAAATCACGACTGTCACCGTAACGGGAAGAAGCCGCAAAAAAGTTTGAGACCTGGTAACCAAATGAGCCGTAATACGGATGCTCCATAATAGCCATGATTTGAATGGTGTTATAGCCTAATTCCTTAATTCTCGGCAGAATGTTTTTTGTGAAATCCTTGTATGAACCTACCGAGCCTTCCTCTTGAGCCATACCGATATGACACTCATAAATAAAAGGTGTTTTTTCAGGTGTAAAACCCTTGTCTGTCCAGGGGAATTTTTGGTAAGTGTCCTCAATTTCTGCACACCACAAATAAGTCGTCGGGTCTTGTACAACACGTGTGGCATAAGTCGGGATACGACGTAAAACTTTCCCTGAATTTATGATTACAGCCTGAACCTTGTCACCGACACCCAATGCGTTTTTGCCCTTTAGCTCTATCTCGAAAATACCATTGTCGAGCTTTGTCATAGGGTGACTTTTAATATCCCAGTTGTTGAAATCACCTGTCAGGTACATTTCATCTGCGGCGGGAGCCCACTCTCTGTACACCCAACCGCTTTTTGTTCTGTGAAAACCAAAATATTTATAACCATTAGCAAAGCTTTTGATTTTTTTAGCATCGCCTAAAAGCTCTTTTCTTTTTTTAGAAAAAAGCTCTTTTCTTAAATTTATATCTTTTTCGTATGGCTTTAGGTAAGGGTCGATTTCTAAAATTGTGTTTTTGCTGCCACGCATTTAAATCACTCTTTTCATAGCTAGATGGTTCTTATTTATTATAGCATAAATATGATATAAATATCAATAAATTTCTGATGTTTGATTGAAAAAGGATTGAGAAAAGTTAAATGAAGCAGGAATAATAAAAAAGCAAAATCCCCGTACTTAACGCACGAGGATTTTTGGTTGTTATGAACGATTTAGATGCCATTATATCCTTATAAAAGAAATATACCTTTTACCGATATGGGTCAATGTTCCAACATCGTCTACTAACATCATTTTATATTGTTCATCATCTTTAATGGCTAATTCTATTCTTTCACCATTTTGTTTTTCAAAGATAACAAAATTAAATTTTTCTATCGAACCTATCGGTGTATAAATTTTCTTTGAAAGAATTTTAGCTGTTACGGTTTCTTTGTTACTGGTTTCATTTTCTCCGAAGACTTCTTTTGTTGTTTTTGAAGATTTATTTAATATAGGAATACCAAAAAAAATAAAAACAATTACAAAAACTATCAAAAAACATATTGTCATAGGACCTCTTATTTCTTCCATAATATATCCTCTTAATTCCAAATATTGCCATCATATTTTATAAAACAAGATGAGCAAAATTCCTTTGAGTCATGACTTATACCTGCTTTTTCACCGCAATAATCACATTTTCCGTCTTCACCACTAATTAGAGAAGCAATATTTCCAGAACACATAGATAGACAGAGACATATTAAGATGAAAAGTGCAGAAATAATGAGTATTTTAGCATTTTTGTTCATAAATATAATCATCTCTTAATTTGTATTCTAAATATGGACATCTTGCCATAAAAACATTTCATATTTTATGTTATGTATTGTAACATATATTTATAACATTTGTCAAGGCATAATGTTGGTGAGGTGGTATTTTTATGAAAGAAAAATTAGTCATCAATAAAAAATCTTTAAAAGGCGAAGATGGATATAAAACTTTTTCTATCAGAATCAAGGATGAAACCGTTGTAAATCTTGATAAATTGGCAAAAGAAACAAACCGTTCAAGAAATGAGCTTATAAATATATTGCTTGATTATGCAATAGAGAGTAGTGAAGTGAAATAAAATTAGCACCTGACTCTGTTTGTAATCAGGTGCTAATTTTATATCCGTCTGCGGAGCAGACACCGAACTTCTTACCTACTCATCATTACTTTTTACTTTCCAAAAATCCTCATATTTTTTAAGAGAAAATTGAAGAGTGAAGAGGTAATAGTGAAAAAGTAAAAATCCCCATAACTTTGGTTACGAGGATTTTTGGTGGGAGATGGTGGATACGGTGCGCTCTTGATTTTAAAGACGGCTCCGAGCCGTTACCTTTAAAATCTTCGTGCTGCCGACTTCACAGCCCCAAAAGCCTATCGCAGCTTTTGGGCTGCTTCGACTGAACCACCTTCGGCGGTTCTTATCCAACCAACTATTTCTAGCCAAACAAAAAAAGACACCTTCAAGGTGTCTTTTTTGTTTGGTGGGAGTGTGTCAAGCGTTTCCGAACTTTTTTCTAAATCTGCTAAAGAGAGTGTTTTTGCACCCTTTTTGAAATTAAAATAAAATTCGATTCTATCATCGTGCAAAATTATTGAATTCACAAAGCTATCAACAAGCCTTCTGCGGTTTTCAAACAGCGTTACATCCATTTTTCTGAATCTATGAAACCAAAACTTTATCTGGTCACGGTCAAGCATTGGTCGGGC
>JAZNRN010000055.1:0-1549 GCA_045590775.1 Acutalibacteraceae bacterium | reverse complement strand
TAACCTATGCCGAGGCGGTGACAATTCTTTTAAGACTGCTTGACTATAACGACGAGGATATTGGATATAATTGGCCCTTAAATTACATAAATCAGGCTGATTCTATAGAGCTTAGCAACGGAATGAATTATTCCTCATCTGCATCTGTTACAAGAGGTGATATGGCTGTTATTTGCGATAATGCCCTGTTTTGTGATGTAAACGGCTCATCCGATGTAATGCTGATTGAGTCGATAGGCTACACAATTATAGAGGATTGCTTTATTGCGGCAACCAAGACGGAGGAAAGCTCACTTGGCTCTAAGGAAATCCGCACCTCATCAGGAGTTTATGAGGTAAAAAACACAGACATTTTAAATAAGGTGCATCAAATCGGAACATTAACACTTAACAGACACGGCGATGCGATAACATTTAGCGAAAGGCCGCTTGACAAGGCGGTTGCAACAATCACAGAGCTTGGAGCTGACAATTCCGTTACATATAAAACAAATGGCGGGCAAAAAGGGAAATTTACCTTTAACTCAAACTTTGTTGTTTACAGCGACAACAACAAAACAACATATTCTGCGGCAGCTCAAAAGATAAAGGTCGGAACAAATCTTACCTTCTTTAAGGAGAAGGACGATAATGAATGGGCATTTGCAACAATTAATTCAACGGGTGATACGACAGTTCCCGTAAGAGCAACTAAAAATTATACATCATCTGATAAATACTTAGAGGGTACTCCCATTAATTATGACGGACTTACCGTCTATAAGGATAACAAAACAGTGAGCGTAGGCGATATTGAGCTTAATGATGTTGTTTACTATAACACCTACACAAATACCATGGATGTGTACACTAAAAAGGTGACAGGCATATATAACAGTGCATCCCCCTCAAAGGCGTATGTTACAAGCGTTAATGTAGGCGGGAATGTGTATTCGATTAACCCTGATGTGAGCACAGCATCTCTTGATGCCACAAACGGAAGCTTTTCATTTGGTGAGCGAGTGACATTACTGTTGGGTGAAAATGACGAGGTATGTTTTGCGGTTGAGCTGTCCGAAACTTCACACCTTGATTACGGTGTTGTTTTAAAAACCTATACCGAAATATCAACAAGCGGAGATAACGAAGGCTCATCACAAACTATGGTAAGCATACTTATGTCAGACGGTAATACCTATGAATATGAGACGGATAAGAATTACAAGTCATATATTGGCGAGCTTGTTAAGCTTTCCTACAATAACTCTATTGTGGCACTCTCGAAAGCTTCCTCGTCAAATATATACGGTGACCTTGATGTTAGTAAAAGAACTCTTAGCGGAAAAACAGTTCTTAAGGATGTTGTCATCTTTCACAGGCTTTCCGATAAGGATGCTGATGTTTGCGAGGTTGAGTTGCTTGATTTTGATACACTAACCGAAACGAAAATTGGACTTTCTCAGCTTATCACCTCCGTGAGTGCGAATGCTTTCGGGGATGTTTCGGTATTATACCTTTGCAATATGGTATCGGGATATAATTTTGGTGTGCTAAGAGGCATTGAGGATAT
>JAZNRN010000054.1:0-5027 GCA_045590775.1 Acutalibacteraceae bacterium | reverse complement strand
TGATTACCATAACGCGTAAAACGCCGTCAGTAATCTTTACGATACGCTCAAGCTCAGCGAGGAAATTGGGCTCGCTTTCAAAGTTGTAGAAAACGTAGTAACCCTCAGCCTCGTCATTGATAAGGTATGCCAAACGGCGCTTACCCCAATCATCAACGCTTTCAATGGTACCGTTCTTTGCGATAAGGTCGTTGATTTTTTCCTTTAAAGCGGTAGTAGCTTCCTCACCGTTCTTTACAGAAAAAATAACGCCAGCTTCGTACTTATTAGCCATTTACTTTGCACCTCCCTTTGGACTATTGGCCCTGAATTTTTTCAGAGCAAGGAGCTAAATGCACATAATCTTCCATTTAGCACCTAGCATTATAACAATATTCGCACACTTTGTCAACAAAATTATTGATTTTTCTGAAAAATGTAATATAATGTACTTGAAAAGGAGGTAATATCCAATGCTACTTACTATTGATATAGGTAATACAAATATAACGCTCGGTGCTTACGACGGCAATATTTTAAAATTAACTGCACGTCTTGCTACCGACACTTCAAAAACCGAAGACCAATACGCTATTGAAATTAAGGATATTCTCTCTCTTTATGATACTTCTTACAGCGAAGTTGAGGATTGTATAATATCTTCTGTCGTACCGCTTGTTGGAAAGAATATAAGCCACGCCGTATCAAAGCTTTGCCATATTGTACCGCTTATGTTAGGCCCCGGTGTCAAGACCGGACTCAATATAAAAATTGATAACCCTGCACAGCTTGGTGCAGACCTTGTTGCAGGAGCAGTCGGCGCACAAGAGGAATACACGATGCCGTGCGTTATAATTGATATGGGTACAGCCTCTACGATTAGTGTGCTCGATAAAAACGGTGCTTTTTTAGGCGGTGTAATCGCTGCCGGTGTAAAGCTTACTTTAAAAGCACTTGCAGAAAACACTGCACAGCTGACCTCAATTCCGATAGAGGCTCCAAGGTCGGTTATCGGTGCTAACACGACCGAGTGTATGCAGTCGGGACTAGTATTCGGCACTGCTTCTATGCTTGATGGCTTGCTTCAAAAAATCGAAACGGAATTGGGCGAAAAGCCGACAGTTGTAGCGACAGGCGGACTTTCACGTGAGATTATTCCGCTTTGCAAATATGACATTATATATAACGAGAATTTGTTGCTCGATGGACTTCGTGCAATTTACGAAAAGAACAATTAAATATTTCATTTTGGTATAAACCGATTTTATCGGATTTATATAAATTTATTATGAACTGCACCTATATGGGCAGTATCGGAGGTAATTTTATGAAAAAAATGACAAAACAGCAGATTAACACCCTTACTTTGAGTGCGGTGTTTACTGCAATAGTAATTGTACTGCAATTACTCGGTGCGTTTATACGCTTCTCGACATTTTCGGTATCACTTGTTTTAGTACCGATTGTTCTGGGAGCAGCTTTGTGCGGAGTAAAAACAGGTGCTTGGCTCGGCTTTGTTTTCGGCGTGGCGGTGCTATTGAGCGGAGATGCGACTGCATTTATGCAGCTCGATGTATTTGGTACGGTAGTTACGGTTTTGCTTAAAGGAACTCTTGCCGGTCTTTTGGCAGGTTTTACATACAAAACTCTCGAAAATGTCAACCGTTATTTAGCAGTTTTTTTAGCAGCCCTTGTTTGTCCTATAGTAAATTCCGGTGTCTTTATTTTAGGATGTTTCACCTTCTTTTACAATGATTTATCGGCTTGGGCTCCGGCAGGACAAAGTATAGTATCATATATATTCGTAGGACTTGTAGGACTCAACTTCGTTTTTGAGGTTGCAGTAAACGTCCTTTTAAGCCCTGCTATTTTCAGAGTTTTGAATATTGTCAAAAAACAAAAATAATGAGATTTCGTTATCCGCCTGATTTAAAAATCGGGCGGTTTTTATATATAATGTGTAATAACATATTAAGCGTTGTAAATTATTTAAAAAAAGTTCTTGCATTTTAAAGTGGTTTGTGATATACTATTACGGCTATTGAAAGATAGCAAATAAAATAACACACATTCTATACTACTCAAAACAGGTGCATCAATACTGCTGGATGAGTTTTGAGGGCGTTGTAGGATGGAGGTAAAACCTTAGGAGGAAATTAAAATGGCAGTAGTATCTATGAAACAGCTTCTTGAAGCAGGCGTTCATTTCGGACATCAAACAAGACGCTGGAACCCCAAGATGGCAGAGTACATCTTCACAGAACGTAACGGAATTTACATCATCGACTTACAGAAGACCGTTAAGAAGCTTAACGAGGCTTATATGTTTGTTCGTGACATTGCAGCAGACGGCGGTGATATTCTTTTCGTTGGTACAAAGAAACAGGCTCAAGATTCTGTAAAGGAAGAAGCAGAGCATTGCGGTATGCCTTATGTTAACGCTCGTTGGCTCGGCGGTATGCTCACAAACTTCACAACAATCAAGACCAGAATTGCTCGTCTTAACCAACTTCGCAATATGCGTGACGACGGCACCTTTGAGTTGCTTCCCAAAAAGGAAGTTGTAAAGCTTAACCTTGAAATTGAAAAGCTTGAAAAATTCCTCGGCGGTATCCAAAACATGAAGAAAGCACCCGCTGCTATGTTCATTGTTGACCCCAGAAAAGAAAGAATTGCTGTTGCTGAAGCTAAAAAGCTCGGTATTCCGATTATCGCTATTGTTGACACAAACTGCGACCCTGACGAAATCGATGCTGTTATCCCCGGTAACGATGACGCTATCCGTGCTGTAAAGCTTATTTCTGAAACAATTGCCGCTGCAGTTATTGAAGGCAGACAGGGTTCTGAAATGGGCACAGCCGCTGAAGAAGCAGAGGCTGTAGAAGAAACAGCTGATGCTGAATAATTTTTAATTTTTAATCTACAATATACGGAGGAAATAAAAATGGCTTTTACTGCTAAAGACGTACAGGCTTTAAGAGAAAAAACCGGTTGCGGTATGATGGACTGTAAAAAGGCTCTCGTTGAAACAAATGGTGATATGGATGCAGCCGCAGACTATTTAAGAGAAAAAGGTCTTGCTTCTCAAGCTAAAAAGGCTACCCGTATTGCTGCTGAAGGTACTGTTTGTGCATACACAAATAATGGTGTAGGCGTTGTTGTTGAGCTCAATAGCGAAACAGACTTCGTTGCTAACGGTGATGGCTTTAAGGCATTGGCACAGGAAGTTGCAGAAGTTGTTGCTGAACAAAATCCTGCTGATGTTGATGCTTTGCTCGCTTGTGAAAAGGACGGTGTAACCGTAGAAGCAAAGGTTCAGGATTTGTTCCTTGCTATTCGTGAAAACATCAAAATCCGTCGTTTTGCTCGTGTTGAAGGTAAGGTTGTAACCTACGTTCACGCTGGCGGTAAAATCGGCGTTATGGTTAACTTTGATACAGACCTTGATGCAGACAATGCTGATTTTGTAGCTATGGGTAAAAATGTTGCAATGCAAATTGCTGCTATGAACCCCAGCTATTTAGATGAAGCTTCTGTTCCCGCTTCTGTTATCGAAAAAGAAAAGGAAATCCTCATTGCACAAATGAAGGAAGATCCCAAAATGGCTAACAAGCCCGAAGCTGTTCTCGGCAAAATCGTTGAAGGTAAAATC
Organism: Acutalibacteraceae bacterium; assembly: GCA_045590775.1. GTDB lineage: Bacteria > Bacillota > Clostridia > Oscillospirales > Acutalibacteraceae > UBA737. Next base: position 1,396 of record JAZNRN010000054.1, on the reverse strand, counting down.
GGCAAATACTATAAGGAAAACTGCTTGGTTGAGCAAGCTTTCGTTATGGATGGCGACATTTCAGTTGGCAAGTATGTTGCTAACACCGCAAAAGACCTCGGCGCTGACATCAAAATTGCTTCTTTCGTTCGCTTTGAAAAGGGCGAGGGAATCGAGAAGCGTGTAGATGACTTCGCTGCTGAAGTTGCTGCAATGGCTAAATAATTTTTTTGAAAATCGGGGCTGTTTCTTCGGAACCAGCCCTTTTTTGTTAGGAGAAGTCGTTAATGGCTAAATTTTACACATCAGCAGAACAACTAATCGGTAATACACCAATTTTAAAGCTTGAAAAATTCGAGAAAAAACACAATTTAAACTCCAATATTTTTGCAAAACTTGAATATTTAAACCCTGCCGGAAGCGTCAAGGACAGAGTGGGGCTTGCAATGCTCGACGATGCCTGTGAAAAAGGCATTTTAAAGGAAGGTTCTACAATTATCGAGCCAACAAGCGGAAATACGGGTATTGGTATTGCGGCACAAGCGGCGGCACGTGGCTATAAAGCAATAATCGTTATGCCTGAAACTATGTCAGAAGAAAGAAGAAAGCTGATGAAGGCTTTTGGCGCACAGCTAGTGTTGACCGATGGTAAAAAAGGTATGGCGGGTGCTATCGAAAAAGCAAACGAGCTCAAAAGCCAAATCCCCGACAGCTTTATTGCGGGACAATTTGAAAACCCCGCAAATTCGGGTGCTCACTATAAAACAACCGGTCCTGAAATTTATTCACAGCTTGACGGAAAAATTGATATTTTTGTTTCCTGTGTAGGTACAGGAGGTACAATTACCGGTGTTTCAAAATATTTAAAGGAGCAAAATCCCGACATTAAAGTCATAGCAGTTGAGCCTTCATCTTCAGCGGTTTTGTCGGGGAAAGCACCTGGTCCTCACGCTATTCAAGGAATTGGAGCCGGCTTTGTTCCAAAGATTTTGGACGTGTCGTTGATAGATGAAATTATTACCGTTTCTGACCAAAACGCAATAGAAACGGCAAGATTTTTCGGGCACATTGAGGGAATTTTGTGCGGTATTTCCTCGGGTGCTGCATTATCGGCTGTAATAGAGCTTGGCAAAAAAGAGGAAAACAAAGGTAAAAATATAGTCGTAATTTTACCCGATTCCGGCTCACGTTATTTGTCAACAAATTTATACGAATATTAAAACTAAAAAACACATCATTTACGGTTTCCCATAAGTGATGTGTTTTTTATTCGATATAAAATTTATCCTCTTTCCATTTTGCAAGGTTTGTATCGATATAATTCCAAATCTTTAAATAATCATCTTCATTTCGAATTATATGGTCGTGGAAAGATGTTTGCCAAATTTTTTGTTTTGGATTTATTATACGGCATTTA
>JAZNRN010000053.1:0-5150 GCA_045590775.1 Acutalibacteraceae bacterium | reverse complement strand
ATTCCTAAATAGTCAGCACCCTGCCAATATTTTAAATTGTGCCGACTTTCATAACCTGTTTTAGAAAAATTTGATATTTCGTAGTGGTTATATCCGCAATTTTCCAAATATTCACACATAAATAAATATTGTTCGGCTGTTTCATCATCATTTGGCAAATTAAGGGTGTCTTTTTGATTGTAAAAAGGGGTGTTTTCCTCGATTTTTAAAATGTATGCCGAGATATGCTCCGGATTTAGTCTTGTGATAAAATCAAGATTTTGTTTAAGGGTTTTAAGGTCTGAATCGGGAAGTCCTATCATCAAATCAAGCGAAATATTAGAAAAACCTAATTCACGAGCTTTCATCACGGTTTTTTCGGTATCAGAAGTGGTGTGCGTTCTGCCAAGTGTTAAAAGCTCGGTATCATTTCCGCTTTGAGCGCCGATTGAAAGGCGGTTGATTCCTGCTTTTTTTGCATATTTTAAAAGCTCTTCTGTATCATAACTCGGGTTTAATTCCAATGTGATTTCAGTGCCGTTTATGACAGAAAAGTTTTTCTTTACCGACTTTATTACAGATTCTAATCTATGCCTTAAAAGACTTGGGGTGCCACCGCCTAAATAAATAGTATCAATGGGGCGGTTTTTTAAAGCTCCGCCCCATTGGTTAATACTTTTTATGAGTGCGCTTGTGTATTCATCGATAAGTTCTTCCGAACAAAATGCAGAATAAAAGTCACAATAACGGCACTTTTTTTGACAGAAAGGAATATGTAGGTAAAGTCCTAAATTATCAGTCAAGAATTTCACCGATGCAAGAGCCGGGTACACAAGCGGCATTTGCTTCGTCTGTGTCGATGTGCATAGCAAGTGCATAACTGTCGCTTACACGTGCGACAACATCACCGAAAACGAGTGCTCTGTCGGCGGTGGGAATTTTAACAGATACAATCTGCTTGTCCTTAATTCCGTATTTTTCGCCGTCTGCAACTGTCATGTGGATATGACGCTTTGCAGCAATGACACCCTCGCTGATTTCAATTTCGCCACAAGGACCAACGATTTTGCAAGCCCCGCTACCTGTGATGTCACCCGACTCACGAATAGGAGCAGTAACGCCGATTGAACGGGCATCTGTCAAGGAAAGTTCAACCTGTGTTGCAGGACGAACAGGACCTAAAATAGATGCTTTAAGTGAGCCCTTTGCACCTACAACTGTAACCTTTTCCTCACATGCGAATTGACCGGGTTGTGATAAATCCTTTTTGTTTGTAAGCTCATAGCCCTTGCCGAAAAGTGCCTCTAAATCTGCTTGAGACACGTGAACGTGACGAGCTGAAATTTCAACTAAAACTTCCTTTTTCATTTATCTTATCTCCTTTTAGTAAATTTTCTTAATATATTGTAACATAATTTTCCGTTATTTCAAGGGGCAATATATAAAATATTTTCCACAAGTTTTACATTGACTTTGTGCAATGTATATTGTAAAATAATGTTGAGTATAAATATTATTAGGAGTGTAAAATATGAAACCGAGATATAAAAGAGTTTTACTCAAGCTCAGTGGCGAGGTTTTAGCAGGCGATAAGGGTGCCGGAATTGATTTTGAAAAGGTGCTTGATGTATGCGAGCGAGTTAAAACCTGTGTAGAAATGGGAGTTGAGGTTGCTATTGTTGTCGGTGGCGGAAACTTCTGGAGGGGCCGAAGCAGCGGCAAAATGGACAGAACAAGAGCCGATCATATGGGTATGTTGGCTACCTCTATTAATGCACTGGCTTTAGCTGATGCACTCGAGCAATTAGGTGTTAAAGCACGTGTTCAAACTGCCATTGAAATGCGCCAAATTGCAGAGCCTTATATCAGAAGTAAGGCTGTAAGACACTTGGAAAAGGGAAGAGTGGTAATTTTTGGTTGCGGAACAGGTAACCCATTCTTCTCAACTGATACTGCCGCCGCTTTGCGTGCTGCAGAAATCGGTGCTGATGTAATCTTTAAAGCAACAAATGTTGACGGTGTTTACGACTGTGACCCCAAGACAAATCCCAACGCTAAAAAATATGATACACTTTCACACATTGACGTGCTTCAACAGGGACTTCACGTTATGGACAGCACTGCCGCTTCACTTTGTATGGATAACGGCATCGAAATTTTGGTATTTAATCTTGACAATCCCGATAATATTGTATCTGCTATGCAGGGCGAGACAATCGGTACTGTTGTAAAATAAGAGGAGGAAAAACTAATGCAAGAGCTAATTAAATTGACCGAAGAAAAAATGGGTAAAACGATTTCCGTTTTGGAAAGAGATTATAAATCAATTCGTGCAGGCAGAGCTAACGCATCTGTGCTTGACAGAATTACAGTTGATTATTATGGTGCGCCTACTCCTATTGAGCAGATGGCGGCGGTTTCCGTACCGGAGCCTCGTATTCTTATGATTCAGCCTTGGGATGCCACAACATTAAAATCTATTGAAAAGGCAATTTTGACTTCTGATATTGGTATCAATCCTCAAAATGACGGTAGGGTTATTCGACTTTCTTTCCCGCCGCTTACTGAAGAACGCAGACGTGAAATTGTAAAGGATGTTAAAAAGTTTGCTGAAGATTCAAAGGTTGCAATTCGTAATACACGTCGAGATGCCCTTGAAAAATTGAAGGCTCTCAAAAAAGCAAACCAAGTAACCGAAGATGATGTTACAAACGGCGAAAAGAAAATCCAAAATATTACTGATAAATACTGTAAGGAAGCAGATGATTTATCCGCAATTAAGGAAAAGGAAATTTTAGAAATTTAATCTCTGAGTATAGTTATTTACACCCGACAGCAAGCTTTTGTTGCCGGGTATTCCTACATTATTTGTATAAAATCACTCTAATTCTATGTTTTTGGTGGTAAAGCTTATGTTTTTTAAGAAAAAGGTAAAGGATAGACCACTGCCCACGCATATTGCAATAATTATGGACGGAAACGGCAGATGGGCAAAAAAACGTTCCTTACCTCGCAGTGCGGGACACGTCGCCGGGGCTAAAACCTTTAAAAATATTGCAAGATACTGTAATAAAATCGGGCTGAAATATTTGACAGTTTATGCCTTTTCGACTGAAAATTGGAAAAGACCCAAGGCAGAGGTTGATTCTATAATGAACCTGCTCCGTGATTATTTGAAGGATGCCGAAAATTTCAAAAGTGATAACATCAAGGTTAATTTTATCGGAAACAGAGAGCCCTTGGACGAGGATATTAAGGAGCTTATGAAAAAGGATGAGGACGGCTCAAGGGATGCGACGGGGCTGTGTCTTAATATTGCTATCAACTATGGTGGCAGGGATGAAATTACAACTGCTGTTAAAAAAATTGTAAAAGAGGGTATATCAGCTGATGAAATCACTGAACAAACGATTAGTGATAACCTTTATACGGCGAGTATTCCCGACCCTGATTTTATTATAAGGCCGAGTGGGGAATACAGACTTTCAAATTATCTTATTTGGCAATCTGCTTATGCGGAATATTGGTTTTCGGATGTTTTGTGGCCTGATTTTAAACCACATCATCTGGAAAAAGCAATAGAGGAATTTAACCGAAGAAACAGAAGATTCGGCGGAATATAGCGTGACAGGTTCATATTCGCTTAAGGAGTAATTAAAATGAAAACAAGAATTTTATCAGGTATTATGATGGGCATAATAGTAGCAGCTTTTTTGCTACTTGGTATGAAAGTGAGCAGTATTTTCATAACATTGTTTATTGCTGTTTTGGCTTCTATGGCAATTTACGAATTGCTTAAAAATGTTGCAAAGGTGACATCAAAGTCGGCAACAGTAGGTGCTATGGCTTTTGCTTTTTTGTTTATTTTTGCAAAATCCGATTGGCTTACAGCTATAAGACCTATTTATAACATAATTACAGGAAAAAATGTGGCGGTTATATCATTTGAGCCGTATTTAACACTTAAAGAGTTTTTACCTGCAATTATCTGTGTAGTTTTCTTTTTGTTTGCAGTATTTATGGTGCTTAAAAATCATAAAGATTTCAGTCTTTCACAAATTTGTATGCTTTGCGGTTTGCCTTTTCCGGTAGTTTATGCCTTTAATTCGTTAGGCGGTGTTTTAAATTCCAAAGACACCATATACTATTTATTGCTTCTCTTTAATTTTTCGAGCATTTGTGATATGGGTGCTTATTTTTCGGGTGTTACTCTCGGAAAGCACAAGCTTTGTCCCGAAATTTCACCTAAAAAGACGGTTGAGGGTGCTGTCGGCGGTATTTTATCATCTATAATTTTTGGTATTGTATTTTGTCTTGCTTTCTCGCATTCGGATAAACTACTTGCTACAATTTTACTTACAATTCCGCTGTGCATCGTTGGTATGCTTGGCGACCTTTTTGCATCGGCATTTAAGAGAAGTGTTGGACTTAAAGATTACAGCAATTTAATCCCCGGACACGGAGGAATACTTGACAGACTTGACAGTATGCTGCTTATTTCTCCGCTACTTAATTTGTTTATTTTAATGGGTGTGCTTTAATATGAAGGAACTTATTATTTTAGGCTCGACAGGCTCTATCGGTACACAAGCGCTCGAGGTAGCACGTCGTGACGGATACAGAGTCACAGCTTTGGTGGCAGGAAGCAATATTGAGTTACTCGAAAAACAAGCAAGAGAATTTAAACCGCATATTGTAGCAGTTTTTGATGAGGAAAAAGCGAAAGAGCTTAAAATAAAGCTTGCTGATACAGATGTTTCGGTATTATCTGGTGTAGATGGCGTATGTGCTGTGGCACAAAGCAAAGGCGATATTGTGCTTAATGCCATTGTCGGCATTGCGGGACTAAGGCCTACTTTGGCGGCAATAGATGCCGGCAAGACAATAGCCCTTGCTAATAAGGAAACCTTGGTTACGGGTGGTGAAATTGTAAACCTAAAGGCAAGGGAAAAGGGTGTAAAAATTATTCCCGTTGACAGTGAGCACTCGGCGATTTTTCAGTCACTTCAAGGTGCTCCCCAAAATTCTCTGAAAAAGATTTTGCTTACCTGCTCGGGAGGACCTTTTTTTAACAGAACAAGGAAAGAGCTTGAAAATGTTACTGCAAGGGATGCATTAAAGCATCCTAATTGGGATATGGGTGCTAAAATCACGATTGATTCGGCAACCTT
>JAZNRN010000052.1:0-6428 GCA_045590775.1 Acutalibacteraceae bacterium | reverse complement strand
AAGGATACAAGGCAAGGTGTAGCGGTTTCGTATATACCAAAAGCCTTACCGGCATAACAAAAAAGAGCAGGTAAAACCTGCTCCAATACTAACGTGCATAAAAAAGAATGTTCATAGCGGACTTAAGTCCGTTATGAACATTAGGCATGGTGCGGGTGACAGGACTTGAACCTGCACGCGTAAGCGCTAGCTCCTAAGGCTAGTGCGTCTGCCAATTCCGCCACACCCGCACATATTATAAAACACTTTTAAAAAGAATGTTCATAGCGGACTTAAGTCCGTTATGAACATTAGACATGGTGCCGATGACCGGACTTGAACCGGTACGATATTGCTACCGAGGGATTTTAAGTCCCTTGTGTCTGCCTATTCCACCACATCGGCATACCTAATATATTACAGTATAAGAGGTATTTTGTCAAGGATTTTTTTGGGTTTTTCAAAAATTATTTGCAAGAGCAACAGCTTTTAAAAAGCTTATCAATTTGAAGACTTTTTTCCTCTTCATTTTTGATAAAATCAATCTTTTTCAGAAAGCTTATATCCATCGGCTCGGCATAATATGCCGACATTATGCTTCTTTCTGCCGCTACGTGAAGAGTACTTCGCAAAATTCCGTCTGCCAAGGGTATATCCGACACGGGTTCAATATAAAAAACCGTCATTTTATCGTTTGTCAATTCATAAAGCGACATACCAATGACCTTTTCGCCGTCATTTGCTGTAACAACTCCGGAAAATTTGCCAAACGGAATATTCTTATTCTTAAAAATTGATTCTATCTCTTCCTTGTTTTTAAGAGGTGCTAAGGTCAGCATTTTAAATCTCCTTTTGTGTGGTTGTTACGTTTGTTAAATGGCGCATTTCTTTTTCATTTAATGGGCGCCACTTGCCTTGCGGAAGCATACCGAGCTTTACACCGGCAATTTCAGTTCTTTTAAGTCTTAAAACCTTTAGCTCCACAGACTCGCACATACGTCTGATTTGGCGGTTTCTTCCCTCGTGAATAATAAAAATCAAAACAGTCCGTTCTCCCCTCTTTTCTGCCACAAAGCAGTCACAGGGAAGTGTTTTAACTCCATCAAGCAGAATACCTTTTTTGAGCTTTAAAAGCTTTTCCTCGGTAACCTCGCCCTCGACGGTCACACGATAGGTTTTATTGACGTGTGCTGACGGATGTGTAAGACTGTTAGCGAAATTTCCGTCATTTGTCATAATCAGAAGACCCTCTGAATTGCGGTCAAGACGTCCTACCGGAAAAAGCTTTACCGGAGCATCTTTCACAAGGTCACTAACGCATTTTCTGTCAAGCTCATCCTTGAGAGTTGTGACATAACCTCTCGGCTTGTGAAGCATTATATACATTTTTTGAGTTTGCGCTATGACGGTTTTGCCACTTACAGTGACCTTGTCACGTTTAGGGTCAACCTTTGCACCAATTTGAGCAACTCTTCCATTTATACGAACTTTGCCTAGGGCTATTAACTCCTCTGCCTTGCGACGAGAGGCAACACCCGATTCTGACAAATGTTTTTGAAGTCTTATTTTATTAGTTTTCATTCAATTCTCCCAAATTCCGAAAAACACGCAACACAAACATTTTATAAATGTTCTGCTTGGTATTTTTTTATTCACAACTTTTTCTATATCAAACTGCATTATGATTTTTTCCGTATATATTTCCTTTTCACCGCATTTGTAAAGAGCAACACCTAAAACCTCGCCCTTATTCACAGGTGCCGAGATTTCATTTGCAAAAGATACCGTTGCAGTAATATTATCAGCACTAACGCAACACAGAGTAATACTTGGTACTTTAAACTCCACTGAATTCATATTGGAATTTTGAAGTAACAAGCTGTAACTGTCATTAAAATGAAAATCCATCACTTTGGTATTTGCAACACCGTAATCAATTAGTTTTTCGTGGTCCTGCCAATCATTAGGAGCATTAAGGGTAACAGCTATTAAAAACCTTCCGTTGCTTTTGTAAGCCGAAACCAAACATCTTCCGGATTTTTTAGTAAAACCCGTTTTGACACCGACAACACCGTCAACTCTTTTTAAAAGCTTATTATGATTAGTGAGTGTCCTTTTCACAGGCGGATTTCCATAGGTTATATTGACAGAATATGTTGATACCACATGTGCGAAATCCTCATTTAAAAGTGCGTATCTTGTAAGACAGGCCAAATCGTATGCCGTTGTGTAATGATTTTCGCTATCAAGTCCTGACGGTGTTACAAAATTTGTATTGCGAAGTCCTAATTTTTTAGCCTTTTTATTCATCATATCAGCAAAATTTTCTAAACTTTTGCCAATAGATATTGCTGCAACATTTGCCGCATCATTTCCCGAAAGCAACATCAATCCGTAAAGCAGGTCACGATAGGTCAGAACATCTCCCGCTCGAAGTCCCATTGACGAGCCCTCAACCCTTAACATATCGGCAGTCACCGTAACCTTGTCATCAAGGTTTTTATTTTCACAAATCAGTAAGCCGGTCATTATTTTAGTCGTGCTTGCCATTGAAAGCCTTGTATGTGCGTTTTTTTCAAAAACCACTTCAAAGGTGTCACCGCTGATAAGCACCGCTGATTTCGCCGAAACCGAAACTGCAGACGCACAAAAACTATGGCAAAACAAAACTAAAGCCGTAATAATTGCTGATAACCTTTTCAAATACCGTCACCTTCCCTTAAATTTTATTAAAGAAAGGCTATGTTTACCACTTAATTATTTTCTTTTTTAGGGAAAAACTCCTTTGCTTTGTCAACAAGCTCTGGCACCATTGTTATCGCTTTTTCCAAGGTGGTAAGCTCATTATAAATAGGCATCATTTTAACATTGCCGTCTTTAATCACAACAAAAGCCACCGGTACTACAGTCACGCCTGCACCGCCGCCGCCACCAAACAAATCTTGTCCGGTTTTTGAAGGAAAGTCACTTCCACCGGTAGCAAGACCGTAAGACACACGTGATACCGGAACCATCGTAATTCCGTCAACAGTAATAGGATTACCTGTAATGATATCGGCATTTATCATACCCTTTAACTTTTCCATTGTGATATCCAAAATGCCTTTAATATTATTTTCACTCATTCGTCTCAATCCTCGCAATAAATTTTTGATAATCCTTATAAATCGCAAACGCTATTTTTAAAAGGAAAAAAATATTAGATTTAATTTTTGATGAAAAGGTAAACTTTGAAGCTTTACCTTCAAAATCACTTCTGATGTTTATACTCTTGTATTCTATATTCACAAAGGTTTCAAGAAAAGAAAGCACAGGATAAGCCGCTGTACAGACAAGTCCATAATCGAATGCGGTTTTTGCCGCATCGCCACAGGCTATATTCACATCCAAGCAAACCTTTCTGAATTTTATATAATCGAGAAACTGTTTGGTGTGAGAAAGCACATCCCGAAAGAATTTAAAAAATTCTTTTACCGCACCCGCAAAGCCATACTTTTTCTTAAAACGAGCAAAAAGTGAGTTTTTCTTTTTCCCACTCTTTTTTTCCTGTTTTGGTTTCTTTTTTTTATTCTTCTCTTCACTTGCGTTTTTATATACAGTAATTCCGAGAAATTTTACTTTGTAGTAAAAATCCTCATCGAACCATACATCAAGCGAAACCGGAGCGAATAAAGCAGTAAATACCAAAACTAAAATTACCGAAATAATTATAAGCGGTATCACTAAACTATCTCCTCTTGGGGTTTTGTATCCTCGATTTCAAGCTGTTCGCCAATATCACGTTCTGTGTTTTCATCTTTAGGAAGTGGCGGCAGTTCTGACAAATCTGAAAGTGAAAAACAACGCAAGAAATTCTTTGTTGTACCATAAAGCAAGGGCTTGCCGGGCAGCTCAAGTCTTCCTCTTTCTTCGATAAGTCCTTTTTCAACAAGGGTTGTGACAACGCCCGAGCAATCAACACCTCTGACCTGCTCTATAAAGGATTTTGTTACAGGTTGATTGTAAGCCACAACCGCCAAAACCTCAAGCGCTGCAGAGGAAAGCGGTGTTCGGCGTCTTAAATCAAATGCCTTTTTTATATAATCGGCATAGTTGGTTTTGGTGGCTAACTGATAGGTATTCTCAAGCCTTACCACCTCTAAGCCGCTATCGCTTTTATCCATTTTATCCTTTAAAATGTTTATTACCTCGTTCACCGTTTCGGGTGTTATGTCAAAGACCTGCGTAAAGCGTTCAATGCTTACAGGCTCTCCGCTTGCAAACAAAATTGCCTCAAAGGCGGGTACAAATTCTTTCGTTTTCATCTGTTTTTATGCCCCTTAATAAGTGATATTTCCTGATTTTCAGCCTCACCGTCAATCTTAATACGGTTTGCCTTGCAAAGCTCCAAAACCGCTAAAAAGGTTGCCACCAACTCAGAACGGCTACGAGCAGTTTTATAAAGCGAATCGAGTTTTTTCTTTCCGCCACCAAAAAGCTTTCTTATAACAAAGACGATTTTTGTAGATACCGAAACGATTTTCTTGGCAACAATTTTTTGAAAAGGCTCGGTCGAAGGTGGCAGCTTTCTTTTTCCCCTGCCGACCGCTTCAATATAGGATAAATAGATTAAATCCTTGTTGTGAACAAGCTCATAGGTTTTATCAAAATCAATTTCATCGGGCTTTTTAACAAATTTGTTGAAACCACCCTGCATTGTTGCAAGCTGCTCTGCTATCTGCTTGCAGACCATGTATTCAAGCAATTCACCGGTAAGCTCCTCTTTAAGCTTTACAATCTCATCGTGACGTGGTAACAATGATACTGTTTTCATATAAATGAGGCGTGACGCCATTTCTAAAAAATCGCTTGAAAGCTCCATTTCCTCTTGCTCATAAAGCTTTATTTGCTCTAAATATTGCTCAATAAGCTCAGTAAGCGGAATATCATAAATATTAAATTTATTGCGAGAAATCAGTTGGAGCAAAAGGTCGAGCGGACCTTCAAATCCGTCTAATTTATAATTGAGTATATTTTCCATAATCCCCCTACTTTAGCCTAACAAATTAAAAGGTAAATTTGCAATAGTGCTTAATACATTCAACAAACCGCTACGCAAATAGTAAAGCGGTGCATCCAAAACACCTGCAAAGAGTGCCACCATTAAAACGATGTAGATATATTTTTCATACCGCATTATCTGAAAATAATATTTATCAGGTAATACAGCAAACAAAATTCTTGAACCGTCAAGCGGTGGTACCGGTATTAAATTAAATACCGCAAGTGAAGCATTTATTTCAGCTAAAAAAACAAAAAACTGAATGATATATGCCATAAAAACTTGCTGTGTCTTAAATGCTAATAGAATCGAAGCATTAGCTAAAACAAGCGAAAGTAAAGCCATTATAATATTAGAAAACGGTCCCGCAAGGGCTACAAGTGCCATACCTGTTTTAGCATTTTTGAAATTTCGAGGATTTACCCCTACAGGCTTTGCCCAACCAAAGCCAAAAAGCAAAATCGCAAGCGAACCCATATAATCAATATGTGCAAAGGGATTTAAAGTAAGCCTGCCTTGCCAACGAGGAGTATTATCACCGAGCTTCACAGCAGCAAAACCGTGGGCAAACTCGTGAATGGGCAAAGTTAAAAAAACCACAACCAATGTAGAAAGAATATATAACAATGCACTTGTTATATCCAATTCACCTAATATCAACTCTGAAAGCAATTAATACACTCCCAATTATAAATCTAATATAATATACCATGATAATTATATAACATTATTGACCTAATTACAAGAAAAATATACTATATAATTTGTTGATTTAACTTTTTCATAAGCTGAAGTGCAAATCAAAAACTAGCCAAGCGTCCTTAAGAACACTTGGCTAGCTACATTCAGGATTTATATTTAGAAATGTAAATTATTTTATATTTTTTACCTTGAATTGATCAACAGCAAAATCGTCGATTTCGGGCTTTAATTTCTTTGCAAAATCTTCGATAGTCTTGTTGAACTCATCATCCTTTAAGGTATGACGAATAAGCATATCATATTGAGTGATATAATATTCATCCTTCTTGACATCCTTTTTCAAAAGGAGGGTATATCCCGTCTCGCCGTTTTCAACAACCTTAACTTGACCTATCTTCATCTTTTTAACGGTTTCGTAATTTGCACTCGGATTTTGGCTTTTTTCAGAGCCTAACAACTGTGCAAGTGAATCCTTAGGTGTAGAGTTTTCAACATGCTCACTTGCGTCGTGGTCAGCAACACCGTCGCCATCATGGTCGTGCTCTACCTTCTTTGTTTCTTCGATTTTGTTGTATTCGTTATAAACCTTTTCAAAGGTTGTTTTACCGTTTTTCAAATCAACAGCATATCTGTCAAGCTTTGCTTTTAAAGCATCCTTATCCTTATCAGTAGCATTTTGCTCAAAGGAAGCATCCAAAACGTCAGC
>JAZNRN010000051.1:0-2081 GCA_045590775.1 Acutalibacteraceae bacterium | reverse complement strand
TGGCAATTAAAAATGCCAGTACCCGTTGGACGATGGCTATCAAAGACTGGGGTCTGGCTGTCAACCAGTTTGCAATACTTTTTGACGGGCGTGTTCCCACATTCTAAATATTGTCATTTACACAAAATTTTTGACAGGGTCTTAAAAAAGAATACATCAGTAATAAAAAATTGTTTAGGTTTTATTTTTGTACCGTCGTTTTCATTATTTGTTACTATTAATTCATACGGATCATCTTTAAATTACTTTCATAAAGAAAATTTTTTAATATTTGGCGGACTTTACCTTTTTGTACTTGTAGGAAGTATGATTTTTATAACAATTAAAACTAAAGACAACTGTAGAAGAAAAAGTGTCATTCAAATGGTTTCCATTATATTATCAGGATTAATGATTTTTACTCACAGTTGTATAGAATTAATTTCAAATTTTGAAAATTTCGTTGGAACCGGATTTGTATATCTTTCAATTCTAATTATAGTGTATTTTTACCTAAAAGTATTAATAGTAAGAATTAATAAGGAAGGTAACTTTAAATTTGAACGTTTAAATTTAATTTCCAATATTTTATTTTGGATTCATATAGTTTTAATTGATTTTGCTTGTTTTGGAATGGCTGCTGCCAGTGTGTAAGTTTTATATATAACTTAATGGCAAGAATGAAAAAATAAATACAACTTACAGCTAGTTTATATATTAACTTTTTTATATATATAATATAAGAACGAAAAATAAAAGCATAACAAAGGTTCGTAGCCGACACGCGGTCAAGCCGCGTGCGGTACAATCCCTCGTTATGTGGACGCCCGCTACTTGAGGCGCTTTTTTTATACAGAATTTTACCCAAATTTAACATTTTTTTCATTATAATCTAACTTTCATAAACTACACTCGGATCCAAACGAGGTGTTCATGAATACAAATGTGAAAATTATTTTCGGACTTTTAGGTGGGCTTGCTCTTTTTCTGTTCGGAATGAACCTGATGAGCGAGAGCCTGAAAAAAGCTGCGGGTGCGAGAATCAAAGCGATTATGTCCATACTAGGGAAAAACCCTTTGCTGGGGCTTCTTGTTGGTGTTTTTTCAACTGCAATATTACAAAGCTCCAGCGCGACAACTGTAATGGTAATCGGATTTGTATCAGCAGATGTAATGAGCTTACCTGTTGCAATCGCAATTATTTTCGGTGCAAACATCGGAACAACCATAACAGCTCAAATAATTGCCTTTAAGCTTTCAAATTATATATACGTTTTTATTTTCATCGGATTTTTACTGTCATTCATAGTAAAAAATCAAAAGTGGAAAAATATAGGAATAAGCATTTTTGCTTTTGGCCTTTTGTTTTTGGGAATTGAAACAATGGGCGGCGTTATGAAACCGCTTGCAAAAAGCACCTTGTTCATTCAGATGATGGAAAAAGTTTCCGACATTCCGATTCTCGGAGTTCTGACCGGCACTCTGATGACTGTAATTGTTCAAAGTTCCAGTGCAACGATTGCCGTCCTTCAAAATTTTGCTTCCCAGGACACAGGTGACGGAATGACAAGCGTAATCGGACTTTCCGGCGCAATCCCGATTCTTCTTGGTGACAACATCGGAACGACAATAACGGCAATCCTCGCCTCAATCGGACAGTCGAAAAATGCAAAGCGAAGCGCAATCGCCCACAGCCTTTTCAATATTTCCGGCGCGTTGATTTTCATCTGGATAATTCCGATTTTTGCGAAATTCGTTCAAGCTGTCAGCCCGAAAGGAATCGAGATTTCCGTAATTTCAAGGCAGATTGCAAATGCCCACACAATTTTTAATGTCGCCATGACAATCATCTGGATTCCGCTTTTGAAAGTGATGGTAAAAATCGTAAACCGCCTTGTAAAAGACGACGAGCCAAAAAAGAACCTTCCGAAAAATGATATAGAAAATCTCCTGAATTACAGGCTCCTCAACGAGCCGGAATCGGCCCTTTTGCTGATTCAGTCGAAGGTTGAGAAAGTTCTGAATTTTGCAATACTCACAAAGGAAAATGTTTCGGAGAATAAAATTGAGGACGAGCAGGAATTTTTTGATGAAGTCCTGTT
>JAZNRN010000050.1:0-7227 GCA_045590775.1 Acutalibacteraceae bacterium | reverse complement strand
TTTGTCAAGCAGTTATGAAATGGAAAAAAAGAGAAAAGAAATGGTTATAAATCCTTTTGCTCTTACGTGGCAGGATGACCATTACTACCTTGTGGGCAACTATGCAAAATATGACAACCTGATTCATTTAAGAGTTGACCGTATGAATTCGGTTGAGGTAACAAACACACCCTCAAGGCATTTTAGCAAGGTGAGCGAATATACCGATTTTTTTGATATTGCCGATTATACAGAAAAGCTGTTTTCAATGTTCGGTGGCGAGTTATATGATGTCGAATTTTGTTGTGACAAATCAATTATAGAGCAGGTTTTGGACCGATTTGGCGAAAATATTTATATCAAAAATGTGACCGAAGATACTTTTTCCTTTAAAACTAAGCTCACTTTAAGCGAGGCAGTTGTTACCTGGATTTTGAATTTTGGTGAAAAAATTACGGTAAAAAGCCCTGAAATATTACGAGAAATGATAAAAACACGTATTAGCAGCGTGCTTAAAAATTATGAGGAATAACATTTATGAGAATGCGAAAAAAGAAAAATCTTGAGGAAAGATTGACAGCAGTAAGCGATATTCTTTTCACAAGTGACATAGAAGACCGAAATTTCAATACAGCAAAAAACCAAAAGGAATACATTGATTTTGATTCTTGGTTCAGTAAAAAGCAACCGCTTTATTTGGAAATCGGATGTGGCAAAGGCAAATTTGCCTACACCTTTGCACAGAAGCATCCCGAAATAAATCTTGTAGCAGTGGAAAAAAGCGCAAATGTTATTGTTGAAGCCTGCGAAAAAACAAAAGAAATAGGTCTTTCTAATCTTAAGTTTATAAAATGCGGTGCAGAATATTTGGAAAAATATTTCAAAGACAAAAGCGTTGAAAGAATTTTTCTCAACTTTTCTTGCCCATTTCCTAAAAAAGCGTACGCAACACATAGACTTACCCACGAAAGATTTTTAAACATTTACAAGAATATCTTAAAAGACGGTGCGGAAATTCATCAAAAAACCGATAATATTCACTTTTTTGAATTTTCACTTGAAAGCTTTTCAAATAACGGTTTTTCGCTTAAAAACATCTCACTTGACCTACACAAGAGTGATTTCCCGTGCAATATCGAAACCGAATACGAGCAAAAGTTTTCCTCTCTCGGTTTCCCTATCTATAGACTTGAAGCTTATATAAAGGACTAATAATATGATTGATTTTAATATTGAAAAAATTATGCCTTTGTGCGAAAGCTTTGGCATAAAAATTACCGAAAAGCAAAAAGAACAGCTTAATTTATATGGAAATTTATTACTTGAGTGGAACGAAAAAATAAACCTCACCGCAATAAAAGAGCCCGAGGATGTACTTTTTAAACATTTTTATGACTGTATCTTGTTTTTCAAAAACTCTCACCTTCCAAAAAACACCTCGCTTATCGATGTCGGCACAGGCGCAGGCTTTCCCGGTATGATAATCAAGATTATTCGCCCAGATATTGAGGTGACTTTACTTGACAGCCTGAATAAACGCCTCATTTTCTTGAATGATGTAATAGAAAAATTAGGATTATCAGGCATTAAAACCGTTCACTCCCGTGCCGAAGACGCAGGAAAAAACAAGGCAATGCGTGAAAAATTTGACTTTGCAACTGCCAGGGCTGTCGCTTCACTTCCTGTTTTACTCGAATACTGCACTCCCCTTATAAAAACGGGCGGTGAATTTATTTCGATGAAGGGTCCCTCTGTTTATGAGGAAGCCGATGCTTGCAAAAACGCTGTCAAGCTCTTAAATTTAAGTGAACCTAAAATTATATGCGAAACCTTAAAGGATGATGAACAAAGAGCCTTTGTTTATTTAAAAAAGTTATCGCAAACTCCGCCAAAATATCCAAGAAAACCCTCGGATATATCAAAACAGCCACTTTAAAGTGGCTGTTTTTGTTTTAAAAGAGCGAATTTTCCCGACCTGTTTTTCTTTACATTTATACAGATAAAAAGGATAATAAGTATTAGAAAGAGGTGTTTTAATGCACACAATTGCAGACAAAAAAATACTTATGTTAAAACCGTGCGAAATTAAAATTACGCAAAGTTTCAGAGGCGATAAATCAGATACATATTCGCTCTATTCTTTAGCGCAAAGTATAAAATCAATAGGAATTATAACACCTTTGTCTGTTACAAAAGCGGATAACGGCGACTTTGTCTTAATTTCAGGAGAAAGACGGTTACTCGCCGCAAAGGCGGTTGGGCTTCGCCGTGTGCCCTGTATCGTACATAAGGCAAAAAGCGAGCTGTTAGCTCTTTTCACTCTGTGCGAAAATCTGCAACGAGAAAATCTCGACTTTTTCAAGGAGGCAGAATACATAAAACAAATAATTACCAAATACAATCTAAGCCAAACACAAGTTGCCTTGACACTCGGCACAGATAAAAACACCTTGCTTGAAAAATTGCGACTTTTGCGTTTGGAAGAAAATTTACGACTTGTGATTAAAGAATGTGATTTATCAGAGGCTCACGCCCGAAGCCTTTTGAGACTGCCGCCTGAAAAAAGAGACAGCGCACTTGAAATAATTATAAAAAACAGTTTAGACCCTTTTAAAACAGATGAATATATCACCGGCATTTTAACCAAAACAACGGACATAAAGACACCTTTAAAAAGTGAAAAACCACCTGTCAGAAAATCGGCTATCGGCGATATACGACTTTTTGGTAACAGTCTTAACAAGCTAACTAAAACCCTTAATGATGCAGGAATTGATGCCTATATAAAAAGAACTGAAAACGAAAGATTTATTGAATACAAAGTGCGTATAATAAAGGAAGAAATGCCAAAAATATCAGCAGAACAATTAAAAATTTGCTAATAGCCAAAGCATTTGAACTGAACTCAGCCTTAAAGGGCGGTTTTTAGGTGGCTTTCGGCTCATTTCAGCAGATAGGCTGGTAAAAGGATAGATTTTTTTGAAAATAGGAACCAAACATTTAAAAATTGCTCTTTTCGGCATTTTAATAGGCTTTGTTAATTCCCTTTTGGGTGCGGGAGGCGGTATGATTGCAGTACCGCTTCTAAACAATTTGGGGCTTGATGAAAAAGCATCGCACGCTTCTGCTGTGGCGGTTATATTACCCTTGACAATTATAAGCGCTGTAATTTATCTGATAAAGGATTATGTAAACTTAGCTGACGCAGTATGGTTTTTACCAACAGGTGTTTTAGGGGCATTTATAGGCAGTTTTCTGCTTAAAAAAATTTCCCCCTTAATTCTTAAAAAAATATTTGCAATTTTTATGCTTTATGCAGGCATTCGCCTGCTTATCAGATGAATATCACCGCCCTTTTAGCAGGGCTTTTATCAGGAATTGCGGGTGCTATGGGACTGGGTGGCGGTACATTTCTTATCGTTTATCTCAGACTTTTAGGCGACACACCTCAATTAAAAAGTCAAGGAATAAACCTTATCTTTTTTATACCTTGTGCGATACTTTCAATAATAGCTTACACAAAAAGCAAACTAATTAACTGGAAAATAGTTTTAAAAATTTCACTTTTCGGAATTTTGGGTTGTATATTAGGTCTTATAATAACCAACTTTGTTAAGGGCGAAATAATCGGGAAATTTTTCGGAATTTTGCTTGTTTTGCTTTCTTTAAAAGAATTTTTTAAAAGAAAACCGAAAAATGTTGCAGAAAATGAAAAATAATGTTATACTAAAAACGAATAAATGTTCGTTGGAGGTAACATATTATGTCAAAAGCCCCTCTTAATGAAAAACAAACTGCAGTTTATAACTTTTTGGTTCAAAAAATTTCGGACGGGTTCCCCCCTTCTGTCAGAGAAATTTGTACAGCGACAGGAATCAAATCCACCTCTACCGTTCACGCAATTTTAAACGTGCTCGAGGATGAGGGTTATATTTTAAGGGACCCTAAAAATTCACGCTCAATAAAGATTGATATGGGCGCACCCTCGTCGATGGTGCCTCTCGTTGGCAGAATTACCGCCGGAAAGCCTATTTTGGCGGTTGAAGAAATTGAGGATTACATCCCCTTTCCCTCCAAAAGTTCTGACGGTCTTTTCGCTCTGAAGGTTGTAGGACTTAGTATGCGTGACGTCGGAATTTTAGATGGTGATATTATTATTGCCGACAAGACAAAGCCCTGCAAAAACGGTGACATTGTAGTGGGTATGGACGGTGACGAGGCTACCGTAAAGCGACTGCTTATCAAAAACGGCGAAATCATTTTTATGCCTGAAAATCCCGACTTTTCACCTATTTATCCCGAAAACCCATCGGTGCTCGGCAAAGTGATTGGTAGCTATAGAAAGTATTAAAAGGATATTTATAATGAAAAAGGTTGAAATATTTACAGATGGCGCTTGTTCGGGAAATCCTGGTCCCGGCGGTTGGGGTGTTATACTTCGATACGAAGGACGTGAAAAGGAACTTTCAGGCGGAGAAAAGGAAACCACAAACAACCGTATGGAGCTTACCGCTGCAATAATGGGACTCAAAGCATTGAAAGAACCCTGCAAAGTGCGACTTGTTACCGACTCCAAGTACGTAGCAGATGGCATTACAAAGGGTTGGGCTGTATCCTGGAGAGCAAATAACTGGCGAAAAGCTGACAAAAAGCCTGCCTTAAACCCCGATTTATGGGAAGAACTTTTACAGCTTATCGAAACACACGATGTCACTATTGATTGGGTAAAGGGTCATGCCGGACACGCCGAAAATGAGCGTTGCGATAAATTGGCAGTTGCCTTTTACAGCTCTTTAAAATGAAGGAATTTTATCTATGCAAAGCAAAACAAAAACAAAAATCAATTACATAATTGTGGCCTCTCTCATTGCGGCACTTTATGCCGGACTTACATACCTGTCAAACGCATTTGGTTTGGCATACGGACCTATTCAACTCCGCATTTCAGAGGTTTTAACAATTCTTCCCGTTTTTACACCTGCAGCAATTCCGGGGCTTACTGTCGGCTGCTTTATTGCTAATATCGGCTCATTTAATGTCGCTGATATGATTTTCGGTACTGTCGCTACCTTATGTGCCGCATTGCTGACATATATTTTCAAAAGCATAAAAATCAAAGGCATACCCTTTCTTGCCTTTTTTCCGCCCGTGATTGTAAATGCATTCGTAATTGGACTCGAGATTGAGCTGTTTTTTTTAACCCCCGATGTGTTCAGTCTTTGGGGATTTATAATAGCCGCCTTGGAAGTGGGACTTGGCCAGCTTATCGTGTGCTATGCCTTTGGCATCCCCTTCTACATAGTTTGCAAGAAAAACAAAATTTTCGAGAGAAGCTTTATGATAAGTCGGTAAAATCACAGTTGACTAACTTTGCAATAATATGATATACTATATGTACATAATATCCGTTATGGAGGTTTTAAAATGTCTAGATATGAGGAAGCAAAAAAACGTTATGCCGAGCTTGGTGTAGATACCGAAAAAGCTATTGAAACATTAAAGAATTTACCTGTTAGTCTTCATTGCTGGCAGGGTGATGATGTTATTGGATTTGACCATGAGGGTCCTTTGACCGGTGGTATTCAAACTACAGGTAACTATCCCGGAAAGGCTACTACACCTGAGCAGTTAATTGAGGATATGGAAAAGGTTATTTCCCTTTGCCCCGGTAAGAAAAAGCTTAATGTGCACGCATGCTATGCAATATTTGAGGATGGCTTTGTGGACAGAGATAAAATCGAGCCCAAGCACTTTAAAAAGTGGGTTGAATTTGCAAAAAAACACAATATGGGTATTGACTTTAACCCCACATTTTTCTCACATCCTATGTGTAAAAATGGCTTAACTCTTTCAAGTCCTGATAAAGAAGTTAGAGATTTCTGGATTGAACACGGCAAAGCTTGTATCAGAATTTCCGAATACTTTGCAAACGAAACCGGTGTCCCCTGCGTTATGAACATTTGGACCGGTGACGGTTTCAAGGATATTCCTGCTGACAGAATGGGTCCCCGTGTAAGATATAAGGAATCTATTGAAGCTATTCTTTCAGAGCCCTTTGACAAATCAAAGGTAAAGCCCTGTGTTGAATCAAAGGTATTTGGCATTGGTGTTGAAGCTTACACTGTAGGTAGCGCTGAATTTTCTCTCACATTTGCCGCAACTCACGACGGTTGCTTACCGCTTATGGATAACGGTCACTACCATCCGACAGAGGTTGTATCAGACAAGATTCCCGCTTTACTTACTTTCTTTGATGAAATCGCATTACATATTACCCGTCCTATTCGTTGGGATTCCGACCACGTAGTAATCTTTGATGATGAAACAAAGGAAATGGCAAAGGAAATCGTAAGAAACAACGCAACCGACAGAGTTTATATGGCGCTTGACTACTTTGATGCAAGCATCAATCGTATCTCTGCTTGGACAGTTGGTTTCAGAAGCTGGCAAAAAGCACTTCTCAATGCGCTTCTCACTCCAAACGAAATGCTCAAAGATTTACAGGATACAAATCAACTTACAAAACTTATGGTGCTTTCGGAAGAGGTTAAAACACTTCCCTTTGGCGATGTTTGGGCTGAATACTGTAAGCGTGAAAACGTAATTGCAGATGAAAGCTGGTTTGATGAAATCGAAAAGTATGAAAAAGAAGTTCTTTTAAAGAGATAAATATTATTGAAAAAGCCACTCTGCTGAGTGGCTTTTTTTGCATAAAAAAATTCCCGAATTTTTTCGGGAATTTTTATTTTTTAAAATTATTCAGCAGCTTCTTCAGTTGCAGCTTCAGCAACTTCTTCAACAGGAGCTTCTACTGTTTCTTCAGCAACGGGAGCATTTTCTTCTGTTGCTTCGTAAACTGTCTCATCTTCTGCTTCTACAGTTGCTTCCTCTTCAACCACTTCGGGTTCAAGTAAAGCACGGATTGAAAGGCTTACTCGCTTCTTTTCTTCATCAATAGCGGTAATCTTTGCTTCAACTTCTTGACCTACAGTCAATTCATCTTGAGGCTTTGCAACATGCTTATTAGCGATTTGAGAAATATGGATAAGACCGTCAACGCCGGGAAGAATACGAGCAAATGCGCCGTAAGTAGTCATGCTAACGATTGTAACCTTAGCCACATCATCAACCTTGTATGTGTTATTAAAGATAACCCAGGGATTTTCTTCTTCCTTTTTGTAACCCAAAGAAATCTTTTTCTTTTCAGCGTCAAGAGCCTTAACATAAACCTCAACTGTGTCGCCAACC
>JAZNRN010000049.1:0-6431 GCA_045590775.1 Acutalibacteraceae bacterium | reverse complement strand
TCACTTTTGTGACCGATAAGGGTTAAATTAAGCTTTAACCTCTGTTACTTCAACGAGGTGACAAACCTTGTTGATTTTGCCTCTGGTCTGTGCATTGTCGGGTTGAATTCTTTCATCGCCAACCTTGTAAAGACCTAAAGCGTTAGCAGTTGCGATTTGGTCCTTTTTAGAACCAATAGTACTTTTTATAAGTTTTACTTTGAGGCTTGCAGCCTTTTTTGTTGCCATAATGCTGCTCCTCCTTAACCTACAATTTCCTTAACTGACTTGCCACGTACAGCAGCAACTTCGTCAGCGCTACGTAGTGAAGCTAAACCGGCAACGGTAGCTCTTACTACATTGCAAGGATTATTTGAACGTAAAGCCTTTGTACGAATGTCGGTAATACCAACAGTTTCAACAACGGCACGTACTGCACCGCCGGGGATAACACCGGTACCGGGAGCAGCGGCCTTTAAGAGAACCCTACCTGCACCAAACTCACCAATGATTTCGTGCGGAATAGTTGTACCCTTTAAGGATACCTTAATTAGATTTTTCTTAGCATCCTCGATGCCCTTACGGATAGCATCCGGAACTTCGCCGGCCTTACCCATACCGTAGCCTACAATGCCGTTTCCGTCGCCAACAACTACTAAAGCAGAGAATTTCATAATACGTCCGCCCTTAACAGTTTTGGAAACACGGTTTATAGCAACTACTTTTTCTTTTAAATCTAATGCTTGTGCATCAATATTAGTAGCCAAAAGTATTCCTCCTTATTAGAACTTAAGGCCGCCCTCACGGGCACCTTCGGCAAGCTCTTTAACACGGCCGTGATAAATGTATCCGCCGCGGTCAAAAACAACCTCGGTGATGCCCTTCTCTGCGGCACGTTTAGCAATTAACTGTCCAACCTTACGAGCGCCTTCACAGTTACCGCCACTTAAATCGAAATCCTTTTCGTTTGAAGAAGCAGCAGCTAAAGTAACGCCGTTTACATCATCGATAAGCTGGGCGTAAATGTTGCTGTTGGAGCGGAATACATCAAGTCTGGGGCAAGCAGCAGTTCCGCTGATTTTTGAACGAACACGTGCGTGACGTTTAAGTCTTGCCTGATTGCTGTTAGGTTTAGTAACCATCTTAAATACACTCCTTTATTATTTCTTAGCACCCTTGGCTGCCTTACCTTCTTTGCGGCGGATATATTCGCCTGCGTACTTAATACCTTTACCTTTGTAGGGTTCGGGCGGACGCTTTTCACGAACTTCTGCTGCAAATTGGCCAACCATCTGCTTATCTGCACCACTAATAACGATTGTATTAGGATTAGGTACATCAATTGTAATTCCTGCGATTTCTTCCATAATTACTTGATGAGAATAACCGAGGTTCATTACAAGATTTTTTCCCTGCTTTTGTACACGGTAACCAACACCGTTTACTTCCAATGTCTTGGAGTAACCGTTTGTAACACCCTCAACCATATTAGCGATAAGTGTACGTGTTAAGCCGTGAAGCGCACGGTGTTCTTTAACGTCAGAAGGACGGGTAACAATAATTTCATTGTTTTCAATAGCAATTGCTATATCAGCATTGAAAGTATTCTTGAGTTCGCCCTTGGGTCCTTTTACAGTAACCTCACTGCCGTTGATTTTAACATCAACACCTGCAGGAATTGCGATAGGCTTCTTTCCTATTCTAGACATCCCTCAAGCACCTCCTTACCATACGAAAGCCAAAACTTCGCCGCCAACGTTGGCTTTGCGAGCGTCTTTGTCTGTCATAATACCTTTAGAGGTGGAAAGGATTGCGATACCAAGGCCTTTCATAACCTTAGGCATATCCTCTACGTTGGTGTAGATACGCAAGCCCGGCTTTGAAATTCTACGAATACCGGTGATTGCCTGCGATTTGTTTTGGCCGTACTTCAAAGTGATATGAATTACGCCCTGCTTACCATCTTCTTCAGTGGTGAAGCTTGTGATGTAACCCTCATCAAGAAGAATCTGTGCGATTGCCTTCTTAACCTTGGATGCGGGAACATCTACCGAATCGTGTTTTGCTGCGTATGCGTTACGAATTCTTGTAAGCATATCAGCTATAGTATCGGTGATTTGCATACCGTAAACCTCCTTATCGTGACAGCTATTCTGTCACCTAATCTGTGCCTTACCAGCTAGCCTTCTTTACTCCGGGAATCTCGCCCTTGTAAGCGAGCTCTCTAAAGCATATACGGCAGATACCGTACTTACGAAGATAAGCATGGGGACGGCCGCAGATTTTACATCTGTTGTACTCTCTTGTAGAAAACTTTGCAGGTCTTGCCTGTTTGATTTTCATAGCGGTTTTAGCCATAAT
The DNA here is from genome assembly GCA_045590775.1 of Acutalibacteraceae bacterium. Lineage (GTDB taxonomy): Bacteria > Bacillota > Clostridia > Oscillospirales > Acutalibacteraceae > UBA737. The sequence goes on along the minus strand of JAZNRN010000049.1, from coordinate 4,091 downwards.
TCCTTCTCCTTACTTCGCAAACGGAGCGCCCATAAGAGTTAATAACTCACGAGCTTCTTCGTCGGTATTGGCTGTGGTAACGAAGATAATGTCCATACCACGAACCTTGTCAATCTTTTCATATTCGATTTCAGGGAAAATCAACTGCTCTTTAACGCCCATAGCATAGTTGCCACGGCCGTCGAAAGCGTTGGGGTTGATACCTCTGAAGTCTCTTACTCGAGGAAGAGCTGCATTAAAGAGTCTATCTACAAACTCATACATTCTTTCGCCTCTGAGTGTTACCTTTGCGCCGATAGGCATACCTTCACGAAGCTTAAAGTTCGCTACGGATTTCTTTGCACGGCAAGGAACAGCCTTTTGACCGGTAATTTTACCGAGGTCATTGATGATTGCATCGATAACCTTTGAGTTGTCCTTTGCCTCACCGGCACCTACATTTATTACGACTTTATCGAGCTTGGGAATCTGCATAACGCTCTTATAGCCGAATTTTGTCATCAATGCAGGTGCAATAGATGCTTTATATTCATTTGCTAATGTTGACATTGTCAGTTCCTCCTACTCTTAGAAAGTCTCGCCGCATTTTTTGCAGCATCTGTCTTTTTTGCCATCCTCGTAAACCTTTGTGCCTACTCTGGTGGGCTTATTGCATTTGGGGCATACTACCTGAACCTTTGAAGCATAAATTGCACTTTCAGTTTCGATAATGCCTGAAGCGTCGCCAGCCTTACGGGGCTTAACGTGCTTCTTAACTTTATTGATGCCCTCAACGATTACCTTACCCTCTTCGGGGCTAACCTCAAGAACCTTACCGGTCTTGTTTCTATCCTTTTTATCTCCTGTGAGAAGGATTACGGTATCACCTGTTTTAACGTGAAGCTTATTCATTTTTACTTACCTCCCATTAAAGCACTTCCGGAGCAAGAGAAAGAATCTTTGTATAGTCCTTCTCACGAAGCTCACGGGCTACCGGTCCAAAAATACGGGTACCACGGGGGTTTTTGTCCTCACGGATGATTACAGCCGCATTTTCGTCAAATCTGATGTATGTGCCGTCATTACGACGAAGGCCCTTTGCAGAACGAACTACTACAGCCTTTACAACGTCGCCCTTCTTAACAGTACCGCCGGGAGCGGCCTTTTTAACAGAAGCCACGATAACGTCGCCAATGTTGGCATACCTCCTTCTGGAGCCTCCAAGAACACGGATGCACATAAGTTCTTTTGCACCGGTATTGTCGGCAACCTTGAGGTAACTCTGTTGTTGTATCACAGTGTTTTCCTCCTTGTGGACTATTTAGCCTTTTCGATGATTTCAACCACACGCCAATGCTTACCCTTAGAGAGCGGTCTTGTTTCCATAATTTGAACTCTGTCGCCTATGCCACAGCTGTTGTTCTCATCGTGAGCCTTAAGTCTGATAGTGTTTTTGATAATCTTCTTGTAGAGAGGATGTTTTACGTTGTCTTCAATAGCAACTACAACGGTTTTATCCATCTTGTCACTTACAACCTTACCTACTCTAGTCTTACGAAGGTTTCTTTCGCTCATTTTTAGCTACCTCCCATTATTTAAGCGTTTGCGCTGTCTTTAAGCTCATTTTCTCGGATAATTGTCTTAACACGAGCAATGTCTTTTTTAACAGCAACAATACGCATGGGGTTTTCGAGCTGGTTAATGGCGAGTTGGAAACGCAAGTTGAATAATTCTTCCTTCAACTTTGCGAGCTTATCGTTGAGTTCTGAGATGTTGTACTCTCTGATTTCCTTTGCATTCATTACTGCTCACCACCCATTTCCTGTTTTGTTACAAACTTACATTTAATAGGAAGTTTGTTTGCAGCGGGACGCATAGCTTCACGAGCTAACTCCTCGCTTACACCGCCGATTTCAAACATTATACGGCCGGGTTTTACAACTGCTACCCAATATTCGGGTGAGCCTTTACCTGAACCCATTCGAGTTTCAGCCGGCTTTTCTGTGATTGGCTTATCGGGGAATATTTTGATCCAAACCTTACCACCACGTTTGATATAACGTGTCATAGCGATACGGGCAGCTTCGATTTGGTTAGAGGTAATCCACGCAGGCTCTAAAGCCTGAAGACCGAAATCACCGTGTGTTACGGTGTTACCTCTGAGTGCTTTACCGGTCTAACGACCACGATGCACTCTACGGTATTTTACACGCTTAGGCATTAACATTAGCGGGCGCCTCCTTCCTTCTTGTTGCGACCTCTGTTATCGCTGAGGACTTCGCCCTTGTAAATCCAAACCTTAACGCCGAGCTTACCATAGGTTGTATCTGCTTCTGCAAAACCGTAGTCGATGTCAGCACGAAGTGTTTGTAGGGGAATTGTACCCTCGTGATATTGTTCGCTTCTTGCGATTTCAGCACCGCCTAAACGACCTGAAACCTGTGTTTTGATACCTTTAACGCCAAGTCTCATTGCTCTGCCGATTGAAAGCTTCATAGCACGGCGGAAAGAAATACGCTTTTCGAGTTGAATAGCGATATTTTCAGCAACAAGCTGAGCATTTGTGTCAGGACTCTTGATTTCAACGATGTTGATTACAACGTTTTTGCCAATCATCTTTTGGCAGGTTGCACGCAACTTCTCGATTTCTGCGCCGTTACGACCGATTACCATACCGGGCTTTGCACAGTGGATGTGGAGTCTTACACGTTTGTCATCACGTTCGATTTCGATTTTAGAAATACCTGCAGTGAAGAGTGTCTTCTTGAGGTATTTACGGAGGTTGTAGTCCTCAACCAATGTATCACCGAAAGTGCTGTCATTGGCAAACCAACGTGAGTCCCAGTTTTTGATTATGCCCACACGCATACCGTGGGGATTAACTTTCTGACCCATTACATAAACCTCCTAATTAGTCTTCACGTTCTTTAAGAACGATTGTCATATGGCTTGTTCTCTTTAAGATTCTGTGTGCTCTGCCGTGGTCCTTGGGACGAATTCTCTTAAGAGTAGGTCCGGGACAAACAAAGCATTCAGCAACATAAAGCTTTGAAACATCCATATTATGATTGTTTTCTGCATTTGCCATAGCTGATGCTAAAAGCTTCTCTAAATACTCGCAAGCGGACTTAGGAGTAAATTTGAGTATAGCCATAGCTTTGTCAGCATCTTGATTACGGATTAAATCCATAACAATCTTCACCTTACGGGGTGAAATACGAGCATATTTAAGTATTGCTCTTGCTTCCATTGTTTACTCTCCTTTCAGCCGCTTACTTACCGCTGGTTTTAGAACCTGCGTGGCCTTTAAATGTTCTTGTGGGTGCAAACTCACCGAGCTTGTGTCCAACCATATCCTCAGTTACATAAACCGGAACGTGTTTACGACCGTCATGTACTGCAAAAGTGTGTCCGACGAAATCGGGGAATATGGTTGATGAACGGCTCCAAGTTTTGAGAACACGCTTTTCGCCGGCTTCATTCATTTCTTTGACTCTCTTGAGCAACACAGGTTGCACGTAAGGGCCCTTTTTAATGCTTCTTCCCATGATTAAAATCTCCTTTCGTCGTCTTACTTACGGCGCTTTACGATATACTTATCGCTAGCCTTTTGCTTTTTACGGGTCTTATAACCGAGGGTAGGTTTACCCCAAGGTGTAACAGGACCGGGACGGCCGATGGGTGACTTACCTTCACCACCACCGTGAGGGTGGTCACAGGGGTTCATTACAGAACCACGAACGGTAGGTCTCCAACCCATGTGGCGCTTACGACCTGCTTTACCGTAATTGATGTTTGCGTGTTCAGGATTTGAAACAACACCAACAGTTGCCATACATTTAACCGGAACGTTACGAAGCTCACCTGAAGGCAAACGTAAAAGTGCCATTCCGTTTTCTTTAGCCATAAGCTGAGCCATATTACCGGCACTACGAGCTAACTGTGCGCCCTTGCCGGGATAAAGTTCAATGTTATGGATAATTGTACCAACCGGAATGTTTGCGATAGGAAGGGTGTTACCAACCTTAATATCTGCACGGGCGCCGGTGTAGATTACGTCGCCGTCTGTAAGTCCTGCAGGGGCGATAACGTAATTTCTTGTGCCGTCTTCA
>JAZNRN010000048.1:0-4543 GCA_045590775.1 Acutalibacteraceae bacterium | reverse complement strand
GTTACTGTCTGGTTAGAATCTATACCTTCTGTTGTTTCCTCTGTATAAACAAAGTAACCTGTTTCACTTCTATCTATAAAATCCTCAATATTACTTATTTTCGCATTCCAGTTAATTGGCATTCTCTTTACTTCATATAATATAGAAGGTTCTATAGTTAAAGGAAGACTGTGGCGAAAGGTCATTAAATTAGGGAATATTATTAATGCAAGAAGAGAAGTAGTAATTGTGATCCAACAAAAAGATTTTGATTGTCTTTGTCCCCTAAGACACAACGCAATCAGTTCAACTAACAGTGGGATGATAATTAGCTCAACCAGTCGCTCTCTGCAAAAATACATTATGACTCTTGCAGTTGTTTTGCAAAAGTTGCTACCTATTGCATGGTACTGGTGTAAAGCAAATATTCCAATACTAAAACAACACAGAAGCATTGTTAAAAAGAGGAATAGTGCTGATTGGCACAAAACACCTCCCCATTTTCTTTCGTGTTTATTCCTTGCACCTATAATCAAAGTACAACAAGCAAACGAGAATAACGATGACAGAAGGATTATTGTCCATTCTAATGTTTCGTTAAATAATCCCGAAATGCTCTCCATTTTATCCCTCCTTTTTTCTATATCAGGATGCAATTTTAAGACTTTGCTCAACTTGAACAACAAAATTCTCATTATGTGGTAAATAAAATCAACTTGAAATTAAAACAAAAGAAATATAACTAAAAAATTACAGCACGAAAAGACCAATGAAAAAATTTAAAGTTACATTGGTCTCTTTTGTTATACCTTAATTTATAAAAATATGTAAAAATTTGCAAAATGATTATGTCATTTTATGTAAATCATTGACTTAAAACGCATTTTATGATATGATAGACAAGCAAAATTGTGTGTATGTTGTTAACAACTAAATGACTATACCACATAATGAGAATTATGTTATTTTAGCATTTTAATAGTCCTAATTTCTCTATATGTCTCTTATGCACCTCGCCCGTTTCCATCGTATAAATCCTCGTTGTATTCACACTTGAATGACCAAGAATATCGGCAAGACGTACAATGTCTTTTTGAAGCGAATAGTAAGTGCGAGCAAAAAGATGACGGAGGTTATGCGGAAATACTTTATCCTTTGAAACTCCAGCACGTTCGCAGAGCTTTTTCATATCAGACCAAATATTGCTTCTATCAAGCGGTTTACCTGTTCGGGATACGAACACGGATCCGCTTGTTATTTTTTGCTCTCGTATATACCGTGCGAGAACCTTACAAAGTGCTTTTGGCAAGAATACCTGACGCAGTTTACCCTTACAGTTGATATTTGCAATCCCTGTGTTCACAGTAGCAACAGTTATAAACCGAAGTTCCGACACTCTTATTCCTGTTGAGCATATAGTCTGCATCAGTAAATAAAGACGCTCATTCTTCTTTGACTTTGCAGCATCGAGAAGTCTTTCGTATTCCGCTTTGGTAAGCTCCTTTTCTTTTGATGTAAAAATCTGCTTTTGTATTTTCAAGGACTTAACCTTACAATCGTACCATTCGTTATAGCTAAAAAAGCTATTGAGGGATGAAATAACAGAATTCACACTCGCAGGCTTGTAGTTCTCAACAAGGTATGCCTTGTATTCAAGAACATTCTGTTTATCTACACCTTTGTCACATAGCCACTCCGAAAAAGCACATACATCACGAATATACTTCTCTACAGTAGCATCACTTTTTTCTTCACTTATAAGAAATTTCTTAAATTCTTCAATTAGTTTTTGCGTAATATTTTTCATAATTTGACAACTCCTTTGTTTTGGTTTATTGTATATATTTTACCATATCACAAAAATCTCATTCACTTACGTATCTGTGAGTCGTCAATGATTTGCATTATTATGTTAATTGTGTATTAAAAATTCAAGTCATGCCTGACCTCCGCCTCATAGTAGTTATCAATAGTTGACGGAGCGTTGAAAAGGCTTGCAAGGAAATATTTTTGTTTTTTCTATCCTGAATACAGACAAATAACTATCGCCTCCTTACTAACTCCAATGCTTTGTGTGTTCAACTGTAACACCTCGATGCCTCAAATTGCACAAGCACATCTTTGCTCTCTTTTTTCTCCAAGGCATCGCCGATACTTGTTCTCATGTGGAGCTTTTTTCGTACTGCTTTACCTCTGTGTAGGTGCAACCACAATTCCTGCAAGGGGGATATGCCCCGAATCTCAAAATCGCACGTATTTTAAGTCGATTTCTCCTCCCTCCGCAGTACTCGGCAGACAAGTTTGTTTTTGTTAATATCTCAAGTCCTGAAACTCTTGATATACAAGGCTTTTCGGGGGGTCAGGACCAGGAGAAATCGACTTTTTTATATAGCTTCAAAACACATTTAAAAAAAGTGCTTTTCTCCTGGTGTAAAACTCAAAATCAAGAGCAAATTTGAATGTCAATTATAGTTTTGCTATCACAATTTAAGTTCTTATGTGCCTTCTCAAATGCTCGTAAATTATCCTTCTTATCGTGCTTATAAAATCCATAAAGAAGCACAATATCACGGTCAGAAAGCGTAAACAAAATCCTTGCCATATTGACCGATGCCTTTGTACGCAGTTCATAAAGGTCATTGTACTTACCAATTGAAACATGCTTTACATATGGTTATGTCAGTGGATTTTTGTCGTCGGTAAGATACATGAGTACAAAACCGATTTTCTTTCTTGTTTTGTTATCAGCATCATTCAGAAATTCCTTGACTGCATTACTTGCAAATATCTTTCTCATTGTTTTCCTCCTCGTTGTTAAACGCCGCAAAGCTCACTGCACTCTCTAAAGCCTGCCTTGCCATACCGCCCATTTTCTCTGTTATGTGGGTATAATAGCGGAGCGTAAATTCAAGCTTCGAATGTCCTAACGTTTCCTGTACATACCTCGGACTTATTCCGCTTTCTGCAAGAACTGTGGCATAAGTATGTCGCAAATTATGGAATTTGAACGGTATATCAAGGTCAGCTTTAAGTGTTCGTGACATAAACTTAATACTGTTTGTGGTAAGCATTTCGCCGTTGATTTTGACATTTAAAAAGTCACAAATTTCCATCAGTTTTTCCTTGTTTCGCACAAGTCGTTCGGTTACAAAATTCCGCTTGTAGCCGTCACCGTAAAACTTCTTACTTTCCTCCTGCTTGGATTTGAGATTTTTGATATACGCACAAAAACTGTCGGTGATGTTTACACTTCTGTATGCGTTGGTGGTTTTAAGAGGGCAGAAGCACCACTTCTTATCCTGAAACAATAACTGCTTATGCACCTTGATTTTGCGGTTTTCAAAGTCAATATCACTCCACTGAAGTCCAAAAACCTCGCTTTCACGAAGACCGGTGTTAAGTGCGATATAAAACGGCACGATAACATTGGTTCCCTGTAAACGCTGTTCCATTGCACGAAGCTCATCGGGCGTGTAGGCTCTTATCTCGCCCTTGTGTCTTGGATCGGGCGGTGGTGTTATCTCACAGAAAATATCCTTTTTGAGATACTGCCGTTTGTGTGCGTAACCGAAAAGAACCTTTAGAAACTTGTATAATCCTTTGACAAACTCCTCGCTAAGATAGGTTCTTTTCTCATTGAGAAAGTCATTTATCATATTTGCATTGATTTGGTACATATAAAAGCTGCCGAACCGCTCTGCATAATGATTTTTGTAAAGCGACTTATAACGCACAATAGTTGCATAGGCTCTTGTTAACGGAGCCTCGTTTTCGATAAATTCCGTGTAGACCTCGGTGAATGTGATTTTCTTGTTCTCCACATAATCGCCCGTATTATTGTAGAGATATAGAACATCGTTGAGAGCTTTTGCGGCTTCCTTTTTGGTTTTGTAACCGCTTCGCTCAATCTGATTTCTTTTGCCGCCTACCGCACCGAACTCAACTCTGTACGACCAGGTAGCTCCCTTTTTTCTGATACTTCCTTGCATATGAATATCCTCCTGAATAAAAATTTTAAAATATAGGCAATTTCAGAGCTGAAATTTCCCTCATTTTTCACCCCGATTTTATCAAATTAAAATCCCAAATCTTAATTTTTTGGCGAAAAAATTTCCCACGAAGCGTTTTTTTGACATCCCGAAAACCCTTGTGGCAAGGGCGTTTCGGGAGATTTCGTGGGAAATTATTTTTTTCGGGCGATTTTTCTCTCATTTCCCACGGATTTCCCACGAACAGAAAAATACATATAAATAAAAAAGAAACACGACTATCTAAAATCAGATAATCGTGTTTCGTGATTATTCCTTAAAATGCCTTGTTTTAAGCCATTCTCAGAGGATATTTAACTTTATTTTTCGTATCTAAAATTAGTTAAAATATCTCTTAAGGAGTCCCTCAAGACCTCTGCCGTGGCGAGCTTCGTCACGAGCCATTTCGTGAACGGTGTCGTGGATTGCGTCAAGGCCGTTCTTCTTAGCGCAAGTAGCAAGGTCAAACTTGCCTTGTGTTGCGCCATATTCACAGTCAACTCTCCATTTCAAGTTGTCCTTTGTTGTGGCTTTCA
>JAZNRN010000047.1:0-7864 GCA_045590775.1 Acutalibacteraceae bacterium | reverse complement strand
GGTTTTTGTCCGACCGTCCTCCACACCTTTTTCTATTAAGAAATGGGCATCTGCCATGGATGCAATCTGAGATAAATGGGTAATGCACAAAATTTGGTGTGTTGCACCGATCTGAGCCATTTTTTCGGAAACCATCTGGGCAGTTCTTCCGCTGATTCCGGTATCAATTTCATCAAAAATCATCGAATCAATAGAATCCTTGTCAAGAAGTGCACTTTTAATAGCCAACATTGTTCGTGATAATTCACCGCCCGAAGCGATTTTTGCCAGAGGCTTTACGGTTTCACCTTTATTTGCAGAAATCAAAAACTCAACATTATCACATCCGCTTTTGGTATATCTTCCATTTTCAAAATTCACCTTAAAAACGACATCCGGCATATTAAGATAATTCAAAACCTCGCAAACAGAAGCTTCCAGTTGCTTTGCTGCCGCAATACGAGAATCAGTAAGTTTGCTTGCCTTTTCAATAAGCAAAATTTTTGAGCGTTCAAGCAAATCAGACAATTCATCATATCTTTTATCAGTAAAGGTTATATTATCAAGCTGAAGTCGGGCATTAGACAAAAAATCAAGAATTTTTTGCTCACTATTGCCGTATTTTAACATAAGTTTATAAATCAAGTCAAGCCTTTGATTGATTATGTCGGTATTTATGTTAAAATATTCATCATTACTCAAATATTGGGCTATATTTTCTTTTACATCTTCAATTAAAGAAAGTGCATTGTTAAGAGTTAAAAGGTCGTTTTGAAAAGACTCATTATTAAGTGTAGAAAGTAGCTTAATTGAAAGCCGCAGCTTTGTCAAAGCACCGTCGGTGTCGTCGTCACCCACAAGTAAGTTATCAATATTTTTAAGAGTATTAACAGTGTTTTCGAGATTTTCCGCAATGGTCAGTTTTCGCTTTAATTCCTCGCTTTCGCCAACCTTAATATCGGCATCCTCAATTTCCTTAATTTGATACTTTAATAACTCTGTTGTACGCTCCTTTTCATCTTCATCCGTTATAAGATTCGATAATTCCTTACGAATTTTATTGAGGTTTTTAAATTCGTCATAATAAACCTCAAGAAGGTTATTATTATCTGCCACAGCATCAACAAAGCTACAATGCATTTCCGGTTTTAAAAGCGCTTGATTGTCGTGTTGACCGTGAATATTTATAAGTCCCGATGTAATCTCACGAAGCTCGGTTGCTGTGACGGGTTTTGAATTGACCTTAATCAAACCCTTTCCGTTAAGACTCAATTTTCGGGTAATAAGGATGTTACCGTCTTCATCGGGCTTTATGTCATAAGGCAAAAGCTTTGTAAGATTTTCTTTTGAAATATCACCAAACACAGCTGAAACAGAAGCTGCTTCACACCCCGCACGTATCAATTCTTTTGAGGTGCGTTCGCCCAAAACCGCATTTATAGCATCAATCACAATAGATTTTCCTGCGCCCGTTTCACCGGTCAAAATATTAAGACCTTCACAAAATTCAATATCGGTTTGCTCGATAACAGCAATATTTTCAATATGTAAAAATTTAAGCATAACTATACCGCCGAAATTATAAAAGACTGTTTAAATTGTCGGTCAAAATTTTTGATTCCGCTTCACCCGTTGTCACGATAATAATTGTGTCCTCACCGGCAAGCGAACCCAACATCATATCACCGAACAGTTCGTCAACTGCAACACAGGCAGATGAAGCCATACCCGTATCACACTTAATAACCACATTGTTAAGTGAATAGTTGACACTTTTAACAGCTCTGACAAAAAATTCGTGATAACGAGCAGTTTCGGCAACATCGGAAATAGGCGCCGTATGTGAGAGATAACGGTAATTTCCACTTTTATCTCTGCCCTTTACAAGCTTTAATTCCCTTATATCACGAGAAACGGTTGATTGAGTTACATTGAAACCTTTTTCCTTTAGCCCTTGTTGCAGGTCCTCTTGAGTAAGACAGATTTTTTCCTCTATTAAATCAAGAATAGCTTTTTGTCTGTTCAATTTCAATTTACAGCACGCTCCTTGAATCCTTAAATTTGTATGAAAGTGTTTTATAGAAAGAACGGTCATTAAGTCTGATTAGTCTGACCGTATTTGGCGATTTTTTGACAATGATTTCGTGAAAGGGCTTTACCTGGAGAACCTTTCTGCCGTCAACTGTCAAATAGATATCACTGCGTTTTTTAGAAAAAGCTTTAAGCTTTATTACATTATCAGCACCAAGTAAAATAGGTTTTGCCGAAAGTGAGTGCGAGCAAATCGGAGTTATGCAAAAATTTTCGGTAAGAGGGTCAATAATTGGACCACCCGCCGACATCGAGTAGGCTGTAGAACCTGTAGGCGTTGAAATTATAATACCGTCTGCACGGTAATTTATACTGTCAGTTCCAACAGTTGCTGTAATATCAATTATACGAGAAATAAAACCACTTGTTATTACCGCATCGTTTAGAGCATCGTAGTTAGCTATCTCCTTGCCGTTTTCAAGCACAGAAATAGACAGCATCATACGGTTATCTGTTATATAAGAATTATCTTTAAGCTTTGAAACAAGAGATAGCTCATTTTGTTCAATATTTGCAAGATAGCCAACCCTTCCGGCGTTAATACCAAGGACAGGTTTGTTATTTTTCGCTGCAACCTTGGCAAAGCGGATAATTGTGCCGTCGCCACCGATTGTTATAATAACATCGGCAATTTCAAATAATTTTTCCTCTTTTTCAGTTTTATAATCAGTTCCACAAATATAATCAGGTATATATGCTTCAATATTTAAAGATTTTAATATCTTTCCGAGCTTTGCAACAACCTCTGACGAGCCACGTTTGTCCAAATTCGGCAATACTGCAACTACCATAATGATTGCCTCCAAATTTTAGGTGTTTAGTTTATTATATGACGCCTCGACAACCTCTTTTGCCGTAACATTTAAAAGATTTTGCGGATTGTCCTCTTTCTTTAAGTAGCATAGATATTCGATATTACCTTCGGGGCCTTTTACGGGGGAAAAATCAAGCCCTAAAAGTGTGAATTTGCAGTCGTTTGCTAAATTGATAATTTTATCAATAACCGCAATATGTACATCCTTATCCCGAACAACGCCCTTTTTACCGACGTTTTCTTTGCCGGCCTCGAATTGAGGCTTTATAAGACAAACAGAAGTTCCCTTGTCCTTTAATAAATTACGCATTACAGGTAAAATCAGGCTTAAGGAGATAAAAGAAACATCAACAGAAGCAAAATCAAGTTCATCAGGCACTTGTTCATTTGTAACATAGCGAAAATTTGTGCGTTCAAGATTTACAACACGTTCATCTGTCCGTAATTTCCAAGCGAGCTGACCGTAACCAACATCAATGGAATAAACCTTTTTAGCGCCATTTTGAAGCATACAATCGGTAAAACCACCTGTAGAAGCACCAATATCAGCACAAATAAAATCATTTAAATCAAGTGAAAATACACAAACAGCTTTCTCAAGTTTTAAACCTCCACGACTAACATACTTTAAGGTTTCTCCCCTAACTTCGATAATGTCGTCAGGCTTTACAATATTACCCGCTTTATCGGATTTTTGATTATTCACAAAAACTATTCCTGCCATTATGAGCGCTTTTGCTTTTTCTCGACTTCCCGCAAAACCTTTTTCAACTAAAGCAACATCAAGTCTTAACTTATCGGCCATTATTTCTCCTTATTGTTCATCGCATTTATCATAGCGTTATGGTCAAGCTTCAAATCATATAAAAGTTCTGAAACCTTGCCTTGCGATACGAATTTATTGTTTATTGCGTGTATTTTATATTTACCTTTATAGTTCAGTTGTAAAAGTATTGCTGATAAATGCTCTGCAATACCACCTTTTTTAACTGATTCTTCAAAGAAATGGATTTCCTTATAATTAGCTAATTCCTTTAAAAGATTTGCAGATAATGGATAGATTTTATTGAGCTTCAAAATATCAAAATCAGCTTCTTTTTGCGCTAAAAGCGCCTCTGAAAAAAGTCTGCCATAAGTGATAAGCAGCTTGTTTGAATTGCTTTTAAATGTTGAAAAATCACAGGAGTAATCAAATTTTTCAACAACACCTTGCTTACCACGTGGATAACGAATAGCGCATAATTCATCAGATTTTGCTGATTCTTTAATTCTATAACGCAATTCGTCATAGGTGGCAGGAGAATAAATATTTATTCCAGGAATTAAAGAAAGATATGAAACATCAAAAATACCTTGATGTGTTTCACCATCTTCTCCGACAATACCCGCTCTATCTATAAGCAGTCTTGCAGAAAAATTTCCGATAGACATATCGTGTATAATTTGGTCAAATGAGCGTTGTAAAAAGGTTGAATAGACCGCAAAATACGGAATAACATCATTTGTAGCCAAGCCTGCGGCAAAGGTAACGGCGTGTTGTTCCGCAATACCTACATCAAAAAACCTGTCAGGATATTCATTAGCAAAGCGTAAAAGACCTGTACCCTCTGTCATAGCGGCAGTTATGGCACAAATTTTATTATTTTCCTTTGCCATTTCGCAAAGTGTTTCACCCGCAACAGCCGAAAAATTATTTGAACCTGCATCTCCTGCGCCTTTCTCGACATCAAAGGAGGAAACACCATGATATGAATTCGGACTTTCTTCGGCATACTGATAGCCTTTACCTTTTGTTGTAATAACATGAATTATAGATGGCTTGTCATAACCCTTTGCAATCTCAAAAAGTGACTTCATAGCAGCCACATTATGACCGTCAACAGGTCCTAAATAATTGAAGCCCAAATGGGTAAATATATCGTTTTTATAAACAATTCGCTTAAAGATGTCCTTAATTTTGTCAAAAAAACGATAAAGTGACCTGCCGACAAGGGGAATTCTTTTAAGAAAATGTGAAAAGCAGGATTTAAAGCGATGATATTTCGGCCGGTTACGCATTCTTGTGAGCGTTTTTGAAAAAGAACCGACACTTTTTGATATTGACATTTTGTTATCATTTAAAATGACAATAAAGTTACCGTTGGCGCCACTTGCATTGTTAAGAGCTTCATAGGCCATACCACCTGTCATTGCGCCGTCACCGATTACAGCAACAGCAGTTCCCTCTTCACCTTTTAAGCGCTTGGCTTTATAAATACCGTAAGCCGCCGAAATTGAATTACTGCTGTGGCCTGTGATAAATGGGTCGTGCTCGGATTCGTGTGGCTTCATAAAGCCCGAAATACCGTTTTTAGTGCGAAGTGTATAGAACTGATTAAATCTGCCGGTCAAGAGCTTGTGTGCATAGGATTGATGGCCGACATCAAAAATTATCGAGTCGATTGGAGAATCAAAAACCTTGTGCAAAGCAACCGTCAACTCAACCGCACCCAAATTAGAAGCTAAATGACCACCATTTTGTGATACAGTTTTAATTATACAATCCCTGAGTTCTTCACAAAGAGCCTGTGTTTCTTGGGTATTCAATTTTTTGATGTCTTGGGGTGATTTTATTTCCTGTAAAAATGAATAACCCATACTACACTTCCTTTAATAATTTCTGTTTAACAAATATTTTGTGAGAGCTTCAATTTCTGTTATATCACCGGAAAAGTTGCGAAGAGAATCCATAGCCTTTTGTGTAAACTCCTTTGCATAATCCTTGGCTTTTTCTATTCCGTAAATTGTAACAAAGGTAGTTTTATTATTTTTTTCATCACTACCCACCGGCTTGCCGAGTAGTGCCTCATCGGCGGTATAATCAAGAATATCATCAATAATCTGAAAAGCGATACCTAAATTTTTGGCAAATTCATAAGCTTTATTTAAAATATCATCATCATAATTTCCCGAAGCGATTGCGCCCAATTTGCATGCGGCAATCAAAAGACCAGCGGTTTTTCTTTCGTACATATCGAGGAGTTGTTGAACATTTGGCTTTGTGCTTTCAAAGGATAAATCAAGCACCTGACCGCCAATCATACCATGAAGGCCAGCATAATAAGACAAAATGCTTATACCGTCACAAATTTGTTGAGGAGTTATATGCGATTTTGCAGCAACCGAAAAAGCCTCTGTAAGTAAAGTATCCCCGGCTAAAAGTGCGGTATCCTCCCCGTATTTTTTATGGCAGGAGGGATTTCCCCTTCTCGTATCATCGTCATCCATACACGGCAAATCATCATGTATAAGCGAATATGTATGTATCATCTCAAGAGCAACTGCAAAGTTATAGGCATTATCGGTATTACCGCCAAGTAATTTACAAAACTGCAATACCAAAATCGGCCTTATTCTTTTACCACCTAATGTAAGACTATACCGTGAAGCAGATAATACACTGTCGTAAGAAAGCTCCATATTCGGAAACAAAAGGTCAATTTGATTATCAATAGCGGTTTTATAGGATTTTAAGGCATCTTCAAACATAAATTATTCCTTTTCAATATCACTTAATTTTACGATTTTTTCTTCAGCATTTTTAAGCGCTGACTTGCAATCGGTAATCTGCTTGATACCCTCTTCAAATAGCTTTATCGAATCATCAAGCGAAACATCACCGCTTTCAAGTTTTCTGATGATTTCTTCAAGCTTGTTTAATGATTCTTCAAATGTGATTTTATTATCGCTCAAAGTTATCCCTTCAATCTTTAGTAATATTTAAGAGTTTGCAATTTGCCGTTCCGTCGGAAAATTTAAGTTCTAAATCATCACCGACATTTAGTTGGTCAACCGAGGTTACGGCAGTTTTATTTTTAGATACGTGTGTAAAGCCTCGTGATAATGTTTTCAGAGGACTTAAAGAATCAAGCTGCAAAACATATTGCTCGAATTTGTTATTGCGGTCAGATATAATTTTGTTTTGACATTCCCTTAACTTATCAAGGCATAAATCCAAAGTTTCAAGCCTTCTTGAGATAAATATATCCTGTGGATTTTTAAAAAAAGATGACTCACAAATTTTTTCAAGCTTTGCCCTGGAAAGATTTAATTTGCCATTTAAAAATGATTTTAGGTAAGTTTCATATCTGGAAAGTAAAGCAAGGATTTCGTTTGCATCGGGAACACAGAGCTCTGCCGCTGCAGAGGGAGTTGGTGCTCGCAAATCGGCAACAAAATCACAAATAGTAAAATCTGTTTCGTGACCGACCGCTGAAATTACAGGAACCGGAGACTCGTAAACCTTTCGAGCTAATTTTTCTTCATTAAATGCCCATAAATCCTCAACCGAACCGCCACCTCGCCCGATAATTATGACATCGGCAACCGACAAGGAATATAGTTTGTCAAGCGTCTGACACATTTCAGGCACCGCATTTTCACCTTGTACCGACACGGGACATAAAATCACCTGTGCTAAAGGCCAACGACGAGAAAGAATGTTTAATATATCTCTAATTGCAGCGCCGGTTTGTGAGGTAACAACAGCAATGCTTCTCGGAAATTTAGGTATTTCTCGTTTTGAAGCGGTATCAAAAAGACCTTCCCTTTGAAGCTTTTCTTTAATCTGATTAAAACGAAGCGTTATATCTCCTAGACCTGCTTCGTGCATTTCTTCGGCATAAAACTGGTATTGACCGTCCTTTTCGTAAATAGACACCCTACCCTTTAATATAACCTGCATACCGTCGCTTATGTCAAATTTCACATACTGTGCATAGCCCTTAAACATAACACATCGGATGGAAGCGTCATTATCTTTAAGTGTGAAATACAAGTGACCACTCGAATAATGGTTTTTAAAGTTTGAAATCTCACCTGTTATTGCTACGGAATTAAGTCTCAAATCACCCTCAATAAGAGTTTTGACATAGAAATTCAGTTGCTTTACAGTTAAAACGTTTTCGTTATGCATATCAGTTAGTTTTTGCTACTGTAGAA
>JAZNRN010000046.1:0-2037 GCA_045590775.1 Acutalibacteraceae bacterium | reverse complement strand
CGATACTGCAATCACAGAGATTCTTGCACGCAAGGACACACTTAATGAACAGCTTGAAAAATCAAATGCGGAGGTGGCTTTATTAGATAAGGAGCTTGCCGAAACCAAGACCTTACTTTCAAGGCTCGAAGACACGCTTGAGGGCAACAACAATAGCTTAAACGGCTACAGCCTGAGGCTTTCAGGTAAGCAGAATACCGTAAGCATAAAGAAGTCAGAGCTTGACGAATTGAATCTTGATATTGAAGCAAAGCGTCGCCGAGTTCAGATTTTAAAAGAGCTTGAAAATAATATGGAGGGCTTTGCTCACTCGGTTAAAAAGGTGATTTCTGAATCCGAAAAGGGAATTATCAAGGGTATTTGCGGTCCTGTGTCAAAGCTAATTAAGGTTGATAAGGAATACAGTATAGCAATAGAGACTGCTTTGGGTGCGGCTTTACAGTATGTTGTGACCGAAACCGAGGCAGATGCAAAACGTGCAATCAGTTACCTCAAAACAACAAAAAGCGGTCGTGCAACCTTTTTGCCGATTGCGACCATTAAAGCTCGTGAATTTAAACAACAGGGCTTTGATACACTTTTGGGTTATGTCGGAATTGCAAGCGATTTAGTTACAACCGATGCTAAATACAAAGAAATTGTGAATGACCTTTTAGGCGGTACGCTTATTGCGGAGGATATTGATTCCGCAACTGCCATTGCTAAAAAGATAGGCTATAAAATTAAGATTGTAACTCTTGATGGTCAGGTTATAAATCTCGGCGGTTCTTTAACAGGCGGTTCTTTAGTTAAAAATGCAGGACTTTTAAGCAGGTCGAGCGACATCGAAAAAATGGAAGCCGAAATTTTGAAGTCCGAGCAAAAAGTACAAAAACTGTCTGAGGAATTAGAAGTTGCTGTTTCTGAGGCCAATGCGGTAGAGGCGGATATTACGGCTCTTAATGCCGAAATAATAACACTTAATGAGGATAAAATCAGAGCTTTGGCAGAGCTTAAACGTCTTGATGATTTGAAAACAGGTCTTTGCGACACAATTAAATCCTTGACTGAACAAGACGCATCTTCAAAACAAAAATTGGAAGATTTAAAGCAAAAATCTTTGTCGGCATCTCTTAAAATTGCAGAGCTTGATTCCCAAAAGGCGAAAATTGAAGACCAAATTGAAGAATTTAACTCGGGCAGAGATTTGCTAAATGAAAAGCGTAATGAGATAAGCGAGAGCATAACTTCTGTTAAGCTTTCAGTAATTGAAACTGATAAGGATATTGAACAGCTGAAGGCTTCTGCACAAAATCTCAAAAATCTTATTGAAACAAGAGTTGGAAAGACAGGCGAAATTGACAAACAAATCGATGAAATTACAACTGCTAACCTTAATATAGCAAATACTATTGAGGATATTAACAACGTAATTTTGTCGCTTCGTGAAAAAATCACTTCAAGTGAAGCAAATATTGCTGATATGCTCGAAAAACGTAATCTTACCGAAAAAGCAGGTGTTGAGCTTCGCAACAGTGAGCGTGAAAAGACATCTCGCCGTGAGCAAATCGGTGGTGAGCTTGCACGTCTTACCGAGCGTAAAGAAGTAATGATGCGTGAATATGATGAAGTTATACGCCGGTTGTATGATGAATATTCACTTACTCGTACAGAAGCCGAAAAGGTGGCACATGAGCCTGAAAAGCCAAGTGAAGCCAAGAAAACACTTGCCGAAATTAAGGGTAAAATCAGAAATCTCGGTAATGTTAATGTCTCGGCTATTGAAGAATATAAAGAGGTTAAAGAACGTTACGATTTCTTATCGGCTCAAATTGATGACGTTGAAAAGTCGAGAAGCGAGCTTCATAAACTAATCAATCAATTAACTACTCAAATGAAAGAAATCTTTACCGAAGGTTTTGCAAAAATCAACGAGAATTTTTCAAAAACCTTTAAAGAACTTTTTGGCGGTGGACAAGCTTCTCTTTCGCTTTCCGACCCCGACAATATACTTGAAAGTGGTATTGATATTAACGCAAAATTACCGGGCAAAAATGT
>JAZNRN010000045.1:0-4230 GCA_045590775.1 Acutalibacteraceae bacterium | reverse complement strand
AAACAACAGGATAGTTATTCTTTACTCTTTCAAGCTCTGCATCATCAATAATATATTCATTCACTTTATCGCAAAGTAAATCTCTGCCCTGCTCTTTAGCTTCGGGAGTTAAGTTTTCGATATGATAAAGACCAACTGCTCCGTTTGAAGCAGTAGCCGCACCAAAATCCTTTAAGTATGTACATGTTTCATCATCGAGTTCAGTTCCCAACCACTTATCCAGACCAACTATAAAAGGTACATCCTCCATAACCTTCATACCAATTGCCGAGCCTAAAAGTTGTGCTTCGGGTTTTTTGGTAGTATTGATTTTAACAACCCATGTAGCCTTTCTGCCCTCATCTGTGAGCAAGCCAAAATAAGGCACAAAGCCAACAATAGAGCCCATAATATCCAAAATGCCCGAATTTCGATTGCAACGAGCGCCTAATACAGAGTTTGCATATACAACAGCGCTTGATTCTGCCCAAGAAAGAACCTCACCTTTTTGTGGCTTATTGCCAACTTCATCCATATAGCAGGTACAGGTGAATGCGTTATCATCAATAAGACCGAGCTCTTTTAACTGTTTTTCATAAAAATCCTGCTTTGTGTACATAAAGTTATTAAAAACAAAATTCTGCAAAAATGAAGCAGGCACATTTTTATCAAGCGGTCTTGGGTCAACTGAAAACTTTTGCCCGGACATAACACCCGAATCAAGGAGTTGTTGCATAAGGTCATATACAGGAGACATTACCTTCAAACCAAACGAGGTTACAAGATGATTATATTTTGAAGTAATCGGAACTAATTTTTCGGCCTCAAAAGCATCACCGTACATTACCATTGTTTTCATTACTTTAGCTAATGTTTCGCCCTTTTCGCCATCTAATATTCTTTGTTGTTCATCTGTTAAAACCATAATTTTCACTCCTTAAAGTTTCATTGCAATATCCCAAGCTTGCCATATTGCAGTACGCAAATTTCCTACCTTTTTTGCATCGCCGATAACGTGTACGTGCTTTGATTTTTTAGATAATGGCGCCGGATTATAGCCGACAGACATAATAACGCTATCACTTTCAATTTCAAGGGTTTTACCATCTTTATCGCTAACAGTAACACTATTTTCGCTAATTTCCTTAAGTGAAGTTTGTAAATAAACAGGCACACCATTTAATTTGAAGAAATCACGAAGATAGCTTGTATTTGCAAGACAAATACCGGGAGTACAAATAAGGTCATCCTGCATTTCGATAATAGTAGGCTTTTTGCCTTGTAAGAAAAGGTCATAAGCAATTTCACAGCCTGTAAGACCGCCACCTACAATAGTAACCTTTTCACCTACCGACTTTTCTCCTAACAAATATTCAATAGCTTCTATACCCAAGTTATTTCCTTTTACAGGGACTCTTTTTGGTTTTGCACCTGTTGCAATAATTATCTCATCGGCAGATAATTCATCAATGTTTTTAACTGTAGTATTAAGTTTAATTTCAATCGGATATTTAGCAATTTCACGATTATACCAAGCGATAAGCGCTCTATCCTTTTCTTTAAAGGAGGGTGCCGCCGCCGCTATAAACACACCGCCTAATTTATCGGTCTTTTCATAAAGGGTAACACTATGACCTCGTTTAGCGCAAACTATTGCCGCTTCCATACCACCGATACCGCCGCCGACAACGGCAATCTTCTTTGACCTTTTAGCAGGCGCAATATAATGCTTTTTAGACTGCATTGTCTCGGCATTTACGGCACAACGTGAAAGCCCCATTGTATCTGTCAAAGCCTGTGTATTTGCGTGACCCTTTGATTTGGAAAAATTAAAGCAACCATTATGACAACAAATACAGGGTTTAATATCCTCTATCCTGTCGTCTATGAGCTTTATCACCCATTCTCCATCTGCTAAAAATTGACGTGCAACACCAACAGCATCAATCTCACCGTCAGCTACTGCCCTTGCAGCCACATCCATCTCCATTCTGCCGGCACAAACAACCGGAATATCAACAAACTTCTTAATGTGAGCTACATTCTGTAAATTACAGTTTTGGGGCATATACATCGGCGGATGAGCCCAATACCAGCTATCATATGTACCATTATCGCAGTTGAGCATATCATAGCCTGCATCCTGTAAATATTTTGCTGCTTTTTCACTCTCCTGCATATTTCTGCCAACTTCGGTATATGTTTCTCCGGGAAGAGCACCTTCACAAAAACCTTTAACCTTGCTTTCAACAGAATAACGAAGTGAAACAGGATAGTCATTACCACATGAAGCCTTTATAGCCCTTACAATTTCTACAGGAAAACGAAAACGGTTCTCAAAACTACCACCGTATTCATCGGTCCGCTTATTTGTCCACTCCATTGTAAATTGGTCAAGCAAATATCCCTCGTGAACAGCGTGTACTTCAACACCGTCAACACCGGCTTCTTTGCAAAGCTTTGCAGTTTTTGCAAAGGCTTCAATTATTTCGTGAATTTGCTCGATTGTCATAGCAGGAGTTGTAATATCCTCTGCCCAACGTGAAGGCAATTCGCTCGGACTTGCAAGCTCGTGGCTTGTGTCAATAATAGGTTTAATTAAAGTGCGTGTAATTTTATTTTTGTGCATGGGAGCTATAAGCTCAGTAATTGCCCAGCTTCTTCCCATACCGGCAGTAAGCTGTATAAACAGCTTTGCACCCGTTTTATGTATCTCGTTCATAAATTCCTTTAAATCTTCAAACATTTTAGGATTTTGCCACAGCCATTTACCCCAAAACGTATCACGAAGCGGTGCAATACCCGGAATTATAAGACCAACATTATTTTGAGCACGCTCGATAAAAAGCTTTGCGGCTTCCTTATCAAATTTACAACCTGTAAGCTCAAACCAACCAAAAAGCGATGTACCGCCCATAGGGCACATAACTATTCGATTTTTAATTTCAATATTACCTATTTTCCATGGTGTAAAAAGTGATTCGTATTTTGAATCCATAAAAACACTTCCTTTTATTGATTATATAATCAGTCAGCTTTGCCGACACATTACTTCTTCACTATTACCTCTTACCTGTTGATTTTGTATCACAAAATCAACATTGCATCACCAAAGCTGAAAAAACGATATTTTTCCTTTACAGCCTCGTTATAAGCATTCATTACATTGTCATATCCTGCAAAAGCCGAAACCAACATAATTAGCGTGCTTTCCGGTAGGTGAAAATTGGTGATAAGCGCATCCATACACTTAAATTTATATCCGGGATAAATAAAGATTTCGGTATCACCGGAACATTCTACAATTTCACCGTATTTTGTCGCTACACTTTCAATTGTTCGACAACTTGTAGTGCCGACACAAATTACTCTACCGCCATTTTGCTTTGTTTTCTTTATTATGTCGGCAGTTTCCTTTGGCACCTCATAATGCTCGGAATGCATTTTGTGTTCAGTGACGTCCTCAACCTTTACAGGACGGAATGTGCCAAGTCCAACGTGCAATGTAACAAAGGCAATGTTTACACCCATAGCTTTTATTTTTTCAAGTATTTCGTTTGTAAAATGAAGTCCTGCTGTCGGTGCTGCAGCCGAGCCCAACTCCTTTGAATATACAGTTTGATAGCGTTCCTTATCCTCTAGTTTTTCCTTTATGTAAGGAGGTAAAGGCATTTGACCTATTTCAGATAAAACAGAAAAAAACTCACCGTTGGGACAAAACTTTACAATTCTGTTACCATCAGATAAAACGTCTATAACTTCACCCGAAAGATTGTCGGAATATTTAAATTTATACCCTACTTTTGCCTTCTTGCCGGGACCTGCCAAGCACTCCCAAACATTAGTATCTTTTTGCTTTAAAAGGACAAATTCGACAACCGCACCCGTATCCTCACGAATACCAAAAATTCTAGCCGGTAAAACACGAGTGTTGTTTAAAACCAAGCAGTCGCCCTCTTTTAAATAGTCTAAAATATCAAAAAAATGCTTGTGTTCTATATTTCCAAATTCCTTATTCAAAACAAGTAATCTTGAATTATCTCTCTTTTCAAGTGGAGTTTGTGCGATAAGCTCTTCGGGCAAATCATAAAAAAAATCGCTTGTCTTCATTTTCACCAATTTCTTCCTGTATAATAGCCTGATTTTCGGCATAATATTATTTGACAAATAAACTGCATAATGTTATTATTATAGATAAATATATTATATTGCAAGAAGAAGTATATTACAAGTAAATTTTTTTGTAAAGGA
>JAZNRN010000044.1:0-24461 GCA_045590775.1 Acutalibacteraceae bacterium | reverse complement strand
TATCTCTGACACGCTTTAAAAGTCGGTTTGCAATACGGGGTGTACCCCTTGAGCGAGAGGCAACCTCCAAAGCACCGTCCCTTTCAATGCCTATATCAAGTATTCCTGCCGAGCGAATTACAATTTCAGCCAACTGCTCGGGAGTATACAAATCAAGTCGAAGCAAAACACCGAATCTGTCACGAAGGGGAGCAGTAAGCTGTCCCGAGCGGGTAGTGGCACCAACCAATGTAAAATGCGGCACATCAAGTCTTATCGACCGGGCCGACGGACCTTTGCCGATTATTATATCAAGCGAAAAATCCTCCATGGCAGGATACAAAATTTCTTCAACATTACGAGGAAGTCTGTGAATTTCATCGATAAACAATACATCACCTTCCTGAAGAGAGGTGAGAATTGCAACCAAATCTCCCTGCTTTTCTATTGCAGGCCCTGATGTCACACGAAGATTTACACCCATTTCTCTTGCAATAATTCCGGCTAACGTGGTTTTGCCGAGACCGGGAGGACCATATAATAAAACGTGGTCAAGAGACTCATTTCTCTGCTTTGCGGCAGTAATATAAATTTTTAAATTTTCCTTAACCTTGTCCTGTCCTATATATTCCGAAAGTGCTTTCGGTCGAAGAGAAAGCTCGGTTTCATCCTGAATATAGTTATAATCGGGAGAAACTATTCGGTTTTCAAAATCCATTTCCTGCTCTATCATAAGCTATATCCCCCTTGATAAATTTTGAAGAGCCTGCTTTATAAGCTCGTTTGTGGGAAGTGATGAGTCAAGTTTTGCAACGGTAAGACTTGCTTGTCCTTTTGTATATCCAAGTGCTATAAGTGCTTCAACCGCTTCTGAAGTGTTTGCTCTCGAAGCGTTTTGAGTGACAGAAATTGTATCATCATTGGAAGATTCTATTGAGCCCACCTTGTCCTTTAACTCTAAAACAATTCTTTGCGCAAGCTTTATTCCCACACCTTGAGCCAAGGTCAAGGTTTTGGGGTCATTTGAAGCAATGGCGGTTATAAGTCGATTAGGTGTAAACTCTGACAAAATCGCAATTCCGATTTTTGGACCTACACCACTTACTGAAGTTATCAATTTAAATGCCTCAAGCTCATCTATATCGGTAAAACCGTATAAATCCATTGCATCCTCCCTCACAACTAAATGAGTGTAAAGGAACAAATTGCTGTTTTTTTCAGGCAGGTTGTTAAGACAGTTTTTTGTCACAAAGCATTTGTATCCTACCCCCGCACATTCAACTATAACCGAGGTTAAATCGGAATATAAATATTTACCGTTTAGTGTTGCTATCATTTCTTTATCTCCAAACAAATTTTAGAATAGTTGCTTTGGCTATAATGTCCGTGACAAACAGCAAGTGCCAAGGCATCGGCAGTATCGTCGGGCTTTGGAACTTTATTTAAACATAAAAGACTTTTTACCATTTCCATAACCTGTCGCTTTTCAGCTCTGCCATAGCCTGTAACCGCCTGCTTTACTTGAAGTGGTGTGTATTCATAAACCTTTACACCACGAGTCTCGGCAGCTAAAACTATAACCCCTCTTGCCTGTGCGACATCAATAGCCGTTGTAGTGTTTGTATTAAAATAAAGTTTCTCGATTGACAGACAATCGGGCTTATAAGTATCAATGAGCTCCAGCATATCCTTGTAAATATCCGAGAGTCTTTTAGGAAAGGGTGTGTGCGCCTTTGTCGTAATTGCACCGAATGCCACAACATTAAATTTAAAACGGTTATAATCAACAAAACCATAACCCACTATCGCATAACCGGGGTCAATACCTAAAATTCGCACCACTCTCACCACGCATTATAATATAAATATCTAATCTATATCAGTATAACACATAAGCAATGAAAAATCTACAACAAAATGATAAACAAGAGGAGTATTTTTTCGTCGCCGATTTTACTTTTAAGGGAAGTTTTTTTGCTCCGCAAAAAGTGAGTATTTATGAGAAATTACGAGAAAAAACGAGGAAATGAGAGTTTTTCAAATTCGACAAAAAGTTTTTGCCGAATTTGGTCGCAAAAAGCCAAATTTTCCTTGACTTTTTAGGGTTTTCAATGTATATTTTTACTGTTAGACAAAATTAAATATGTTTAGCAAAGCATCTGTGCTGCCGAATTATTTTGGTTTGGCCGATAACGGTTTCAGATTTTATGCCGTAGTTTCCGATTTTTTTCGAGAAAGCTATGAAAAACCCTTTGTTCAGGGCATATTACGAGGAAGCTGTGGGTATCGCACAGGGTAGGTTTTTTTGGAAGTAACCAAAGAACTCAAAAAATTTATTCTTGTGTTGACACTTATGTGTGAACAAAGGGGGATGCTTTATGAAAAAAGAAAATATAATCGAACTAAAAGACATATCTGTAGCTTTTGGCAATGAGACGGTTTTAGACGGTTTAAGCCTTGAAATCAAGGATAAGGAATTTATAACCTTTTTAGGCCCCTCTGGCTGTGGCAAAACCACAACTCTTCGAATAATTGCCGGTTTTTTGGAGCCCGACTGCGGAGATGTATTTTTTGAAGGTAAAATAATAAATGGTGTGCCTGCATATAAACGACAGGTTAACACCATTTTTCAGCGTTATGCACTTTTTCCGCACCTTAACGTTTACGAAAACATCGCCTTTGGTCTGCGTATAAAAAAGACTCCTTCAAAAGAAATAGATAAAACCGTAAAAGAAATGCTCAAGCTTGTAAACCTTCAAGGTCTCGAAAAACGACACATCGACACCCTTTCGGGCGGTCAACAGCAACGTGTAGCCATAGCTCGTGCCATTGCCAACAAGCCAAAGGTGTTACTCCTTGACGAACCGCTTGCTGCCCTTGATTTAAAGCTTCGCAAGGATATGCAAAAAGAGCTTAAAAAAATACAACAGCAATTAGGAATCACCTTTATTTTTGTTACCCACGACCAAGAAGAAGCCCTTACAATGTCAGACAGGGTTGTCGTTATGGATGCGGGCAAAATTCAGCAGGTAGGTACACCTCAGGATATTTACAACGAGCCGAAAAATGCTTTTGTAGCCGATTTTATAGGCGAGTCAAATATTGTTGACGGTAAAATGTGCCGAGATTTTTATGTGGAATTTTCAGGCACAGGCTTTGAGTGCCTTGATAAAGGCTTTGACGAAAACGAGGACGTTGACGTCGTTGTTCGCCCTGAGGATGTTGATATTGTCCCTGCCGAAAAAGGAATGCTAAAGGGTGTTGTTACCTCGGTTTCCTTCCTCGGAGTTCATTATGAAATAATTGTCGATATTGGTGGCTTTAAGTGGATGATTCAAACCACCGACGAGCATTTTGTAGGTGATAATGTCGGTCTTTATATTGAGCCCGATGCAATCCACATTATGAAAAAGAGCGAATATTCCGGTCTTTACGGTGACTATTCAAGCTACAGTGAAGAAATCGACCACCTTAGCGATGCAGATTATGTTGAGGAGGAGTGATTATGCCTAAAAAATCATTCGGCAACAGACTTGTTGCCTCTCCTTACATTGTGTGGTCGGCAATTTTCATAATTGTTCCCCTGCTTATTATGATTTACTTTGCCCTGACCGATGCCAGCGGACATTTCACGCTCTCTAATTTAGCAACACTCGGTAAGTATAAAAAAGCCTTCGGTCTTTCAATTCTGTATGCGGCAATTGCAACTGTTATTACATTGTTGCTTGCTTATCCTATGGCTTACTTTATGACCAAGCTTAAAATCAGCTCACAAAGAATGCTGATGCTTATCGTTATGCTTCCTATGTGGATGAATTTCCTTATCAGAACATATTCTTGGATTTCAATTCTTGCAAATACCGGTCTTATCAACACATTTTTAGGAAAGCTTGGCTTTGAACCCGTAAAGCTTATGTACACACCGGGCGCCGTAATTCTCGGTATGGTTTATGATTTTATACCATATATGATTTTGCCGATTTATTCGGTTATGTCAAAGCTTGATAACTCTCTTTTAGAGGCTTCCGAGGACCTTGGTTCTAATGCTTTTAACAAGTTTAGACGTGTCATTTTGCCACTCAGCCGACCGGGAATCATTTCGGGTATTACCATGGTTTTTGTACCAAGCGTCAGTACGTTTTATATCTCCCAAAAATTAGGTGGCAACAAAACCATGCTCGTGGGCGACGCCATTGAATACCTTTTTAATTTAGGTCCGGATTTTTACAATGTGGCATCTGCACTTTCTTTAGTGCTTATGTGCTTGATACTTATATCTCTGTTTGTTATGAACCAATTTGGCGATGACGAAGAAGGAGGGGTTTTATTATGAAATTTCTCTCCCGACTTTATGTTTCGCTCATCATATTTTTTCTGTATGCACCCGTACTTGTGATGATAATATTTTCCTTTAACTCCTCCGAAAGTGTTTGGGTTTTTGAGAAATTTTCACTTGACTGGTATGAAAGCCTTATAAGCAACTCCACAATGCTAAACGCACTAAAGCATACCGTTATAATCGCTGTTTTGTCGGCGGTGATTTCAACCGTTTTGGGTACTGCGGCGGCAGTAGGAATATTGGCTCTTCGCAAAAAGGCGACAAGAAAAACCATTATGTCCATAACCCAAATTCCGATGATGAACGCCGATATTGTAACCGGTATTTCACTTATGCTTTTATTTGTTTTTGCAGGCAAGCTTATAGGACTTCGTGAATCGTTAGGTTTTTTTACGGTACTTATCGCACACATAACCTTTAATTTGCCCTATGTTATTTTATCGGTTATGCCAAAGCTTAGGCAAACCGACAAAAACCTACAAGAAGCGGCATTAGACCTTGGATGCACCCCACTACAAGCATTTTTCAAGGTGATTGTCCCTTCTATTTCCACAGGTATTATAACCGGATTTATTATGGCATTTACCTTGTCCCTTGATGATTTTGTTATCAGCTATTTCACCTGTGGACACTACCAAACCCTTCCGATTATAATTTACAATATGACAAAAAAATCGGTAACACCCGATACCTATGCACTGTCAACCCTTATATTTATTGCGGTTTTTCTCCTTCTTATTTTTTATAATATGCTCCAAACAAGAGCCGAGAAAAGACACGAAAACGCAGTCAAGCGCTTTAAGGGGGTAGCAAAATGAAAAAACTTTTATGCTTTTTGCTTTCCTTCGCTTTGCTCTTTTCGCTTTCGGGTTGCGGATATGAGTATAAGGATTTAACACTTGAGGGAGAATACACCCGAGAATTTGCAGGCACAACACTTACCGTCTATAATTGGGGTGAATATATTTCCGACGGCAATGACGATATGCTCGATGTCAACAAAGAATTTGAAAAGCTTACCGGAATTAAGGTAAACTATCTGACCTTTGAGAGTAATGAAACCATGTACTCCCAGGTTAAAAACGGTGGCGTTAATTACGATATTGTAATACCCTCTGATTATATGATTCAGCGTATGATAAACGAGGATATGTTGGCAGAAATTGATACCTCTACACTTCAAAATTATCACTATATCGATGAGCAATACAAAAATATATATTTTGACCCCGAAAATAAATATTCTGTCCCCTATTGTGTGGGTATGGTGGGCATTATTTACAACTCAAAATATATAAAAGATATAGATAAAAGTTGGACTGTTTTGTGGGATAAAAAGTATAAGGATATGTGTCTTAACTTCAATAACCCACGTGATGCATTTATGAGTGCACAAATGGTTTTAGAGCAGGATGTAAACTCTACAAATAAAGCAGATTGGGACAAAGCAGCCGAGCTTTTGAAAAGCGGAAAAGCCAATCTTCAAGCCTATGTAATGGATGAAGTTTACGGTAAAATGGAAACAGGCGAAGCATATATAGCGCCTTATTATGCAGGCGATTATCTGACTATGTATGACACAAACCCTGACCTTAAATTCTTCTATCCGAAAGAGGGTACAAATATTTTTATGGACTCTGCTTGTATTCTCAAAAATGCTCAAAACTATGAGGCGGCAATGCTTTATCTCGACTTTATAAACGAGCCACAGATAGCTCTTGCCAACGCCGAATATATCGGATACGCTTCACCTAATACGTCGGTTGTAAGCAACGAGGATTACTGCTATTTTGGCGAGGAAATCCTTTATCCCGAAAAAGAAAACTATCCCAAAGTTCAGTATTATCACGATATCGACAACGAAATGAGACATTACTACGAAAACCTTTGGATAGATGTTAAATTAAGTTAAAATTTTGCAACAAAAAAACGATGTTCTACGGAACATCGTTTTTTATTCTCTAAAACATTAGTCATGCTTTTTGAAGCCCTTGCGGTCTTTTCTGTCTCTGCGTGGCTTTTCTTCATCTGCACCGTCTTCAACAACAGCACCGTTTACTTCAACCAAAGCATCTCTGCGAGAAAGGTTAATTCTTCCTTGGTCATCGATTTCGGTAACCTTTACGATTACTTGGTCGCCGACAGCGACAACATCCTCAACCTTTTCAACACGCTTTACATCAAGCTTTGAAATGTGAACAAGTCCTTCCTTACCGGGAGCAATTTCAACAAAAGCACCAAAGGTCATAAGACGTGTTACCTTACCGCTGTAAATTGCACCAATTTCAGGGTCATTAGCAATAAGGTCTATAATAGCAATAGCTTGTTTTGCCTTTTCAATATCGAGACCGGCAACAAATACGTGACCGTCTTCTTCAATATTGATTGTGCAATCGCATTGCTCTTGAATTGACTGAATAACCTTGCCCTGCTTACCGATAACATCACCGATTTTTTCGGGGTTGATTACTGTTGTAAGCATTTTGGGAGCATATTCGGAAAGCTCCTTGCGAGGCTCGGGAATACACTTGAGCATTACTTCATCAAGGATATGAAGTCTTGCCTTATGAGTCTTTGCAAAAGCTTCCTTAATGATAGCCGGAGTAAGACCGTGTACCTTTAAGTCCATTTGAATAGCGGTGATACCCTTGTGAGTACCTGCCACCTTAAAGTCCATATCGCCATAGAAGTCTTCAAGGCCTTGAATATCAACCATTGTCATAAAGTCGCCGTAAACACCGTCGTCACCTGTGATAAGACCACAAGAGATACCTGCAACAGGAGCTTTAATCGGAACACCTGCAGCCATCAGCGGCAAGGTTGAACCACAGATTGAACCCTGTGATGTAGAGCCGTTTGAAGAAAGAACTTCACTTACAACTCTAATCGCATAGGGGAATTCTTCAACAGAAGGAAGTACGGGAACCAAAGCCTTTTCAGCTAATGCACCGTGACCGATTTCACGACGTCCGGGGCCACGAGAGGGCTTTGTTTCACCTACTGAATATGAGGGGAAATTGTAGTGATGGATATATCTCTTTGTTGTTTCCTCATCAAGTCCATCAAGCTTTTGTGCTTCGGAAATTGAAGCCAAAGTAGCAATAGAAAGCACCTGTGTTTGACCACGGGTAAACATACCGCTACCGTGAACACGAGGAAGCAAGTCAACCTTTGCGTCCAAAGGTCTGATTTCATCAATTCCTCTGCCGTCAACACGCTTCTTTTCATCTTTAAGCCAAGCACGAACAACGTGCTTTTGAACTAAATACATAATTTCGTCGAGCTTTGCCTCTTCACCCTCAAAACGCTCGTCAAACTTTTCATGAACAGCGTTGTAAATCGGAAGTAATGCCGCATCACGAACCAATTTGTCATCAGTATCAAGTGCTTTTTTTACGTCCTCGATGCAAAATTCTTCAATCTCTGCCATAATAGCGGGATCGGGGTCGTTAGAAACAAACTCAAACTTTTCCTTGCCGATTTCTGCAACGATTGAGTTTATGAATTTTACAACCTCTTTGTTTGCCTCATGACCTGCCATAATGCAGTCAAACATTAAGTCATCATCAATTTCATTAGCACCGGCTTCAATCATAGCAACCAAATCAGCAGTTGAAGAAACAGTCAAATTAAGGTCTGTTTTTGCTCTTTGCTCTAAATTTGGGTTGATAACGATTTCGCCGTCAACCAAACCTACATTTACACTTGAAATAGGACCTGCCCACGGAATATCGGAAATTGCGATAGCGCAGGACACACCAATAGCGGCAGCTACATCAGGCGAACAATCGGGGTCAACCCACATAACGGTTGCAACAACAGAACAGTCGTTACGCATGTCCTTTGGGAACAAAGGACGAATAGGTCTGTCAATACAACGAGAAGACAAAACAGCTTTGTCAGAAGCCTTACCCTCACGGCGGGTAAACGAGCCGGGGATTCTGCCTACAGAATACATCTTTTCCTCATAATCTACTGAAAGCGGGAAAAAGTCAACTCCCTCACGTGGTTTTGCTGAAGCGGTAACGGTGCAAAGAACTCTTGTATCACCGTAGCCTGCCATAACAGCAGCATTTGCAAGGCCGGCCATCATACCTGTTTCCAGGCGTAAAGGTCTGCCTGCAAGTGTAGTTCCATAAACCTTGTAGTTTTCAAACATTTTTGAAATCTCCTTTTTCTTTATTTTTTAGAGATTATCGTTTAGCAATAAATCCAAAGTATAACTCCTATACCCTCGATTTATCGCTAACAACGAAAAATCTCAAAATTTACATTTACAGTAAAAGACGGCGAGCGAAACCGCAACTGGTTTGACCCTCGCCGACCTTAAACATATTACTTACGGATACCAAGACGCTTAATAAGAGCACGGTATCTTTCAATGTCAACCTTTTGAAGATATGCTAAAAGATTTCTTCTGTGACCAACCATCTTTAAAAGACCTCTGTAAGAGTGCTTATCCTTCGGATGATCCTTAAGGTGTGCATTGAGCTCATTGATACGGTTGGTAAGAACTGCAATTTGAACTTCGGGTGAACCTGTATCTCCCTCATGAGTTGCATACTCAGCCATAATAGCCTGCTTCTTTTCCTGTGTCATTGTGTTTTCACCTCTTTAAAAATTTCTTCCGCAAACCAAGTAATAGGTCATAGTGTTCCTCATAAAACTTTGAGGCGGTCACCTAAAACATAGTAGGCGGTAATAGAAAACCCACTTTCGCAGATTAACCTTAGGTATTTTACCACAACTTTTAGCGAATGTAAAGCATTTTTTAAAAAAATTCCTAAAAGTTTTTTCAAAATAGTTATTCCAATTATATATCTTTTATGCTATAATATATACTGTATTATTATGTTGAAGAATGAGTTGAAAATAATGGAGAACAATTTTTCAGAAAAGCAAAGCAATATAATCTGCGGAAGAAACCCTGTTTTAGAAGCAGTACGCTCGGGCAGAGAAATTGACCGACTTTTAGTAGCTCACGGTGTTTCGGGCGGAAGTGTTACCGAAATTATTGCAAAATGCAAGGCCAAAGGTATTCTTATAAAAGAAATCAGCCCCCAAAAGCTTGACTATTACTGTGGCGGTGCCAATCATCAGGGTGTTGCGGTTATGTTCGCAAGTCAGGAATATTCAACCGTTGAGGAAATACTTGAAACTGCAAAGCAAAGAAATGAGAAACCTTTTATAATAATTTGCGATGAGATCGAAGACCCACACAATTTAGGCGCTATTATCCGCTCTGCCGAATGTACCGGAGTTCACGGAATCATAATCCCAAAACGCAGAAGTGCATCTCTTAACGCTACCGTCGCAAAATCCGCAAGCGGTGCGCTCGAATATATGAAGGTGGCACGTGTTACAAACATTGCAAACACCATTGATACTCTAAAGCAAAGCGGTGTTTGGGTTTTTGGCGCCGATATGGACGGTGACGACTATGAAAAAATCGATTTTGACATTCCTTGCGCTATCGTAATCGGTAACGAAGGAAACGGAATAGGGCGCCTTACCGCAAAAAAATGCGATGGAATAGTTAGCCTTCCGATGAAGGGCAAAATCAATTCGCTTAACGCTTCTGTGGCGGCAGGAGTACTTATGTATGAAGTAGTTCGTAAAAGGAGAAACAAATGAGTTTGTTCAAAAAAAACAGCAATGAAGATTTGTTAGAGGAAAATACCGAAAATTTGTTTTCCTCTACAAAAATCAACATCGAAAATCCAACCGCATTAAAGCCGGAAGAGATTTTATCCGGATTTTCATCAAAACCAAACACCTCAAAACACAACGCTTTGGATGCTTTAAAGCAAAAAGTGGAAAAAACCGAAGCAAACCCCGCCCCTCAAAATGATTCATTGCTCGAGAAGTGTCAACCCTTCCTCACAGACGAGGATGGCTCGCAAGCTCTCTATGATGAGGAGCCTATTTATAAGCTTCAATCGGTTGCAGAAATTTTGCACAGCGAAAGCAATAAAGCTATCGAGGAGCTTTCAAAAAAATATGACCTGATATTTGAAAATTTTGATAATAAGAAAACAGAAATTTCTCTCGAACAAGAAAAGGAAGAAACCGAAGACGAGAGTGAAAACGAACCGGCGCCCTCCTCCAAAATCACAAATGTTCAGTCAAATATCCCGTCTATCATTTCTGATTTGGAGGCTAATCCATCTTTTTCCACCGCCGAACCTCGTGACATCGGCAACACAGCTACTATTACATTTACACCTGTAACTATCGCAAACGAAAAGAAAACCATCAGTGTTTCGACAAAAACCCAGTCTATTGATTTGACGGGTGAAATTGCAAACCTTCCAGAAAGCATCAAAAACGAGGAACAGACCGACATCAGTCTTCAAAAGAACGAATTTGATGAATACATACCTGATATTGAATTGGCTTCGTCCGAGGATTTGCCAAAGCTTCGACGTAAATTTGCAATAAAAAACCGTAACGCATTTTTATCAGCGACAGTATCGTTTATATTCACACTTGCCCTTTCTTTTTTAGCGTTGCCGTTTATGGATTCGTTTTTCTATTCAAATACAAGCGCTGCAATGACATTAAGTACCGTATTTTTACTTATAGTTGCTTTGGCCAACGTTGATATGTTTTCATCCTTTAAAAACTTCTTGCGTAAAAAAGGCTCGCCCGACATAATAACCTCTCTCGCCTGTGTTTTTACCATTGCGACATCAATATCTTCAATAGCAAAATCAGAAGATTTTCTTTATCTTCAAATTTTAATGGCTATAATATTAACAACGAGAGCTGTATCCGCTTTCCAAAAATATCAAACACACCTTACTAATTTGAGGGTATATGCTTCGCCTTATAAAAAAGCAGTAAAGCTCATCGGCGACAGTGCTATCACCTCTGCTATGGCTAAAAATGCGGTTGAAGGTGATACACTTATTGCCGCATCGCAAGACTGTGAATTTGTAGAAGACTATATAAAATATTCCTCTTTTTCAAAATTTTTGGGCGGAAAATTACCTATAATAACTGTCTTTTCAATTGTTTTATCCGCAATTCTCGGTCTTTCGGCTTTTGCATACTTTAAAAGCTTAACCGTTGCATTTTATACTGTAGCTGCAATTTTTGCTGTTACAAGCATCCCGTCGATTTATTTCATCGACACTCTCCCGCTTTTCCGAGCCTCTAAAAAGCTTAAAAAGGTGGGTGCCGCAATAGCCGGTAAAACCGGTGTCGAACAGCTTGAAATGGCAAATGCTGTGGTACTTACCTCCCGTGACTTTTTCCCTGATGGAACAGTAACACTGCACGATATGAAAATTTTGTCACAAAACAATCTTGAGGACACAATAATTCGAGCAAGCGCTTTAACCGAACATCTTGGCAGCACACTTGCCCCCTTATTTAAAACAATTGCCAAAAGTGCAGATATATCGGAAATGCCCTCTGTAGATACCGTAAAATATGAGGACAGACTCGGTATTTCGGGTTGGGTGGATAACAGACTTCTGTTTATAGGAAACCGCACTTTAATGGAAACACACGGCATAGAAGTCCCCTCTATTGAAGTGGATTATGACATTTTAAGAAACGGATATTTCCCGATTTATTTGGCTACCAGAGAAAAGGCCTGTGCACTTCTTGTGGTACAATATAATGTCAATCAAGGCAACGCACGTGAGCTTCACAAGCTTACAAAATCGGGTGTCACCCTGCTTGTCAGCAACTCTGACCCCAATTTAACCGAAGAAATGCTTTGTGATTATTTTGGTTTGTATAAGGATACCGTCAAGATAATGACTGCGGCAGGTTGCTATATACACAAGAACGCAACCGTTCCTATAAAAAAGATTTCTTCGCCTGCGGTTTGCAGAAAAAATCGCTTTTCCTTACCCTTTATTTTAAACTGTGCCGCAAGAGTAAAGTCTGCCAATTCACTTTTATCAACACTCTACGTTTTATTCTCCTGTTTTGGTGTTTTGCTTTTTGCTTATTCATCATTTACTTCATCGGGAGAAGTTTTCAGTTCTTTTTCACTGTTGATTTATTCAATTACTTCAGCTATCGTTTCTTACTTAATTTATCTGATAGAAAGACCATAGGAGGCATATCATGAATAAAAAGTTTTACATTACAACCGCCATTGCCTATACCTCACGTAAGCCACATATCGGTAACGCTTACGACATAGTTTTAGCTGATATGATTGCCCGCTATAAAAAGATGATGGGCTTTGACGTGTTTTTAATGACAGGCTCGGACGAGCACGGACAAAAAATTGAAGAATACGCAAAAGCTGCTGGCATTTCTCCCAAAGAATATGTTGACAATATTTCCTCACAAATAAAGGGTGTTTGGGACAGTCTTAACACAAATTATGACAAATTTATCCGTACAACCGATAAGGACCACGAGGATGCCGTAGCAAAAATTTTCAAAAAACTTTACGAACAGGGCGACATTTACAAAGGTCATTATGAAGGTAAATATTGCGTACCCTGCGAATCCTTCTTTACAGCTTCACAACTAGTTGACGGCAAATGTCCCGACTGTGGCCGAGAGGTTATCGATTCCAAGGAGGAGGCATATTTCTTACGACTTAGCAAATATCAGGACAAATTGCTCGAATATTATGAGCAAAACCCCGATTTCATAAAGCCTGAATCCCGCAAAAATGAGATGATAAACAATTTCTTGAAACCCGGTCTTTCCGACCTTTGCGTATCTCGTACATCTTTTAAATGGGGCATTCCTGTAAGCTTTGACCAAAACCACGTAATTTACGTTTGGATAGATGCGCTTTCCAACTACATTACCGGTATCGGCTATAACCCCGACGGCTCTACCGAGCAATTTGAAGCTTTGTGGCCTGCCGATTTGCACGTAATAGGTAAAGATATTGTTCGTTTCCACACAATTTATTGGCCGATTATTCTTATGGCTTTGGGACTTCCGCTTCCAAAGCAGGTTTTAGGTCATCCTTGGGTGCTTGTTGGCGAAGATAAAATGTCAAAATCAAAGGGCAACGTGATTTATGCCGATGAATTGGCAGAACGCTTTGGACTTGATGCGGTGAGATATTATCTTTTATCCGAAATTCCCTTTACACAAGACGGCACCATAACCTACGAAAGCTTTATTGCAAAGTTTAATGCCGATTTGGCAAACACACTCGGCAATCTTGTGAACCGCTCTATTGCGATGACTAACAAGTATTTTGGCGGCAGTGTTAAAAAAGGTGAAATCACAGAAGCTTGCGACAAGGAATTACTCGACACCGCAAACGAAGCTATCCAAAACTATTATAAATATATGGATATTTACCACAACGCCGATGCGGTTGATGCTGTTATGACACTTGCAAAACGTTGCAATAAATATATTGACGAAACTACACCTTGGGCTCTCGCGAAAGATGAAGCAAATAGGGAGCGCTTACAGACCGTGCTTTATAATTTGCTTGAGTGCATTCGATTACTCGGTGTGATGCTCTCTCCTGTTATCCCCGACAGCGCTAAAAGCATTTTAGAGCAAATCGGAACAGACAATACAACTCTTTCTTTCGGAGAAGTTTCAGAATACTCTGTAGGTGAAGCAAAACCCTTGTTCCAAAGAATTGATGCCGAAAAGGTTTTAGCCGAAATTGCCGAGGAACAAGCAAAAGCAAAGAAAGAGGCAGAAGAAGCCGAAAACATTGCCCCTATTGCCCAAATCGGAATTGAGGACTTTATGAAGGTTGAGCTTAAAGCGGCAAAAATCACCGCTTGCGAAGCCGTTCCAAAGGCCAAAAAGCTTTTAAAGCTAACCCTCGATGACGGAACTGCTACTCCTCGCACAGTAGCTTCCGGAATTGCTAAATTCTATACACCTGACGAGCTTGTAGGCAGAACCGTAATTTTAGTTTCAAATCTGAAGCCCGCAAAGCTTTGTGGAATTGAGTCACAGGGTATGATTTTAGCGGCAGATTGTTCAGAAGATGATGTAAAGGTTCTCTTTATTGATGATGTGCCCGCAGGAGCAAAGATTCGATGATTGAATTTTTTGACAAAACTCCCCTTAAAGAACCCCTGATTTTTGATACACACGCTCATTATGAAGACGAGGCTTTTGATGAAATAAGAAACGATATGTTTCAAGGCTTCAAAAGCCATGGTGTAGGTAAAATACTCACCTGCGGTTGTGATAAGTCGTCAAGCGAAAAGGCTTTGAAAATGGCAGAGGACTTTGATTTTGTCTATGCGGCGGTTGGTATTCATCCGGGTAACATCGACAGTGGAACTACCCTTTCAGAAATCGAAAAATTGGCGAAACACGATAAATGTGTGGCTATCGGCGAAATCGGGCTTGATTACTATTGGACGCAAGATAACAAGCCCACGCAAAAAGAAATTTTTACAGCCCAAATCGAGCTTGCAAAAAAGCTCGGTTTGCCTGTTATCGTTCACGATAGAGATGCTCACGCTGACTGCCTTGAAATATTAAAAAAACATAAACCAAATGGCGTTGTTCATAGTTATTCGGGAAGTGCCGAAATGGCTGAAGAATTGCTAAAGCTTGATATGTATTTTGGCATTGGCGGCGTTATCACCTTTAAAAACGCAAAAAAACTGCCAGATGTTGTCAAGATGCTGCCCGAGGACAAAATTTTATTGGAGACGGATGCTCCATATCTTGCTCCCGTCCCCTATCGTGGCAAAGTGAATAATTCAGCACTGATATTTTTGACTGCTCAAAAAATTGCCGAAATACGAAATACGACAACCGAGCATATATTAAACGTGAGCTATAAAAACGCCAAAAATCTTTTTAATTTGAAATAAGTATAAAATATCCCCATTTTACAGATAATAATTCTGAAAGCGGGGTGTTTTTATGGATAACAAGAATAAAAACCAAAATCAAAACAAAAATCAAAACGATCAAAACAAGAAAAACCAGAACAAAAAAGACAACAACAATCAAAACAAAAACAATAACGAGTATTAAGATAAAAACCCCTCCGAAGCAAACGCTTCGGAGGGGTTTAATTTCTAATTACATTTTTTCAAGATTTGATTTAAGATTAGCAAGCTGCTCACGAAGCTCTGCAGGGAGTCTGTCGCCAAACTTCTTGTAATGCTCTTCAATTTCAGCTGCTTCATTAGTCCAAACTTCCTTGTCAACCTTAAGAATTGATTTTAATACTTCAATATCCATATCAAGGTCTGTAAGGTCGATGTCTTCAGGCTTCGGAACATAACCGATAGCAGTTTCAGTAGCATCAGCTTTTCCTTCGCAACGGTCGATAATCCAGTTAAGAACACGCATATTATCGCCAAATCCGGGCCAAATAAAGTTGCCTTCATCATCGGTACGGAACCAGTTAACATTGAAAATCTTAGGAGCTTTATCGCCTAATTTTTCGCCCATCTCAAGCCAATGCTTGAAGTAGTCGCCCATATGATAGCCACAGAAAGGAAGCATAGCCATAGGGTCACGACGAACAACACCAACTGCTCCGGCAGCTGCGGCTGTAGTTTCAGATGCCATAGCAGAGCCCACAAATACACCGTTAACCCAATCCTTTGATTGATATACAAGCGGAGCACACTTTGCACGTCTGCCGCCAAATACGATAGCAGAAATCGGAACGCCGGCACCCTTGTTAAATTCATCTGAAATGCAAGGACAATTTTCAGCAGGAGCAGTAAAACGTGAGTTGGGGTTAGCAGCACAGGTTGACTTGTCAGCCTTGTTGAACTTAGAAGCATCCCAGGGTCTGCCAATCCAGTCAAGTGCGTTTTCGGGTAAGTTCTTGTTAAGACCTTCCCACCAAACTGTATTATCATTAAGGTCAAGCGCTACGTTTGTAAAGATTGTGTTTTTCTTTGTGCTTTCGAGTGCATTGAAGTTTGAATGCTCATTAGTACCGGGAGCAACACCAAAGAAACCGTTTTCGGGGTTAATAGCATAAAGTCTGCCATCAGGACCTATCTTCATCCAAGCGATATCATCGCCTACTGTCCAAATCTTGTAGCCCTTTTTGCGTAAGTATTCCGGAGGAATAAGCATTGCAAGATTGGTCTTACCGCAAGCAGAGGGGAACGCAGCAGCAATATACTTAACTTCACCCTTAGGATTCTCAAGACCTAAGATTAGCATATGCTCTGCCATCCAGCCTTCCTTCCAGCCTTGGTAAGAAGCTATACGAAGTGCAAAGCACTTTTTACCTAAAAGAACGTTACCGCCGTAACCAGAGTTTACAGAAATAATTGTGTTGTCCTCGGGGAAATGGCAGATGTAACGATTTTCTGGGTCGATGTCACAACGAGAGTGTAAACCTCTTACCCAGTCGTTGCTGTCACCTAAAACATCAAGCACTTTAAGGCTAACACGTGTCATAATAAGCATATTAAGAACAACGTAAACAGAGTCTGTAATCTCGATACCAACTTTTGCAAGAGGTGAACCGATAGGACCCATTGAATAAGGGATTACATACATTGTACGTCCCTTATAGCTGCCACGAGCGATTTTGTAAAGCTTTTCATACATTTCATCGGGGTCGCACCAATTGTTTGTGGGACCTGCATTTTCCTTTGTTTTTGAACAAATAAAAGTTCTATCCTCAACACGAGCAACGTCGTTGGGGTTTGTACGGTGTAAATAGCAACCGGGTAATTTTTCCTGGTTAAGCTTAATCATTTCACCGGTTTCAACAGCAATAGCACGGAGTTCTTCTCTTTGCTCGTCACTGCCATCAACCCAAACAACCTTATCAGGTGTTAAAAGGTCTTTCATTTCGTCTAACCATTTGATTACTGTTTTGTTAGTAGTCATTTTAAATCTCCTTTTATAATGGATTCAAGAATTGAAGCGTTAAAAAATAATTCAATTTTCTCCTTATATATTATACTTTAAAACAAGGCAAAAATCAATGTTTTTGTGAATATTTTTACAATATTTTCAAAATTGTTTAATTAACTACATATTTTTCAAAAACAAGAGGGCGTCTGTCCCTGTAATATGGTTTGCGATTTTTTGTAGTAAACGAGCTTGCGTTCCGTTTTATAAAAAGCACAGGATACCAATTACATATTAAAAAAGGGAGCTTACGCTCCCTTTTATTAAGACATTTTATATTTAACTGCTGTTGACCAAGGTCCGTAAATCTTTTTGCCATTTTCTACCGAATATGCTCGCACCTTATAATAATAAGTTTTGCCTTTTGGAGCATATAAATCTTTATGGTAATATCCTCCCACACTGTCTGGGTCAGCAATTATTATTGTATAGACTATATTTGTTCCGTTTTTACTGGTTGATTTAGAAATTTCATAACCGGTCTCGCCTAAAATATTGTCGATTTCAATTAAAATTCTCGAGCTTGAATATTTGTAAATTTTAGGAGTAGGAACTTTTTTAAGCGTATATCTTTCAATCCATCTGTAATATGCCGCATCATAATAACTTCCATTTACCGACATACAGGGCAATACGGCAAAGTTATAAAGTGCACCATCAGTAAGATTTGCTATTTTATAAGAAGTACTTGATGTCATACCCTTATAGGTGTAGCTCGAAGCTCCGTTCTTCTTATAATAAATCTTATACTTGGTAGCATAAGGAACCTTGCCCCATTTAAGCTGAACGTCATCATAGCCGTAAAGTGTTGCTGTAAGCCATGACGGCGCATCAAGCACACGTGCTGTAGAATAGGTTAGGGTTTTTGCCTTACCGTTTGTAACTGTATGGTTATTATCTTCCATACAGGGAATTATCTTGAAATTATACTTTGTGCCTGCAGTGAAGTTGTTTGTATAAGAAGTACCTTTTATGATACCTACATACTTGTATGATTTAGCAGATGCCTTTTTGTAATAAACTTTGTAACCGTCTGCACCGGGTACCGCACGCCAAAATACCTTAACCGTATCGTGATCCAAAAGCTTACCCTTTAATACTGCAGTAGCGCCCAAAGAGCCTTTTTTCCATACAGCATACAAAGTGGTATTGCTATTTATGGTTGCGGGATAAGTTCCGCCTCTCTTATAGGTGGCAGTTGTAGCTTTTTTGCTTGTCGCCCAACCGAGGAAAACATATCCCGAACGGGTAGGCTTCCAAGTAGTAAGTGTCATCGAAGCTTTATAGCCCTTAACACCAGGTTTAGGTGCACTCTTACCTCCGTTTGCATTGTAGGTTACAGAATAAGTGCTACCGAATACTATTTCAAAGTATCCGCCATCGGATTGGTCCGCAAAGCTTACTTCAAAGAAATAGGTTTGACCGGCTTCAAGGTCATGAACCAATTGGAAATTGAGGTCTTCACCGCCATTGTCATCTCTTGCAATACAGTTTCCGTTTTCATCATAAAGCGAAACCTTTGTATCAAAGCTGTCACTATCTTCTCTTATATAATTTGAGTGAATAATATACTTTGCGGTTTTAGTAGGTGTGAATTGTGCAAGCTTTGAACCACTGCTAATCGTTACACCATAAGTTTTGTTAAGCTGTAATATCTGAACATCCTTTGCCCATACCGCATAAAGTGTGGTATTAGCCTCGTTGCTGAACGAATCCCCGGGTTGATAAGTAGCGGTTGTTGCTGAGCTACTTGTTGACCAGCCACGGAAAATACTACCCGAACGCACAGGCTTCACTGTGGAAAGAGTTATATTTGTTCCGTAATCCTTTGTTTGTGAGGAGGGAGCACCGCTACCGCCGTTTGCGTTGTAGCTAACCTTAAATACATTACCAAACTTAAAGTTAATTGTACCGGTTTTGGAGTTGCTGAAATACCTAACTTTATATTGATATACGGTTCCTGCATTAAGGTTATATTCCAATCTGAAGTTGCTTCCTTCACCACCGTCGTCATTGGAAGTGATTTCGTTTCCGTTTGAATCGCACAAAGAAACCTTTGTATCTGCGTTACCTGTAGAATATATTACATACTTTCCGCTGACTGTTGGAACAAATTCATAAGTAGCTATTTGACCCGGCGAAGAAATATTTGCATTGTAGTTGTTGTTGGCAGATATTGAGTTCACCGAAGCAGTTGCCAAGCGACTTGTTTGTGTGGAAGTGCTTGTTGAACCTGTTGTGCAGTAGATGTAGTCACCATCTTTATACAAACCGTAAATTTCGTGACCCGAAGGGAGTGAAGGTGTATATACGGTGGTGGTTGTATTTTTGATAGTGTCATATCTTTTAACTTGAGAAGAGGTTGTGATGTAAATATAATTACCGTCTGCCAAAATACGACCGTATGTCCAAGTTGACTGATTGCTCCTAATTGCGCCTGAATAGGTTTTTAAATCACCACAGGTGCTGTCATAATAATATATAACTCCTCCTACGATAACAAACTCTGTATCAGAATTTTGCCAGAAACAGCTGTCATAAGTAGAGTCGTTGGTGGGCGTATCATAGTCATAAGCTGTATGGCCGGTGGCACGAATGCCTGCATTGGAGCGTAGGAAATTATTGTGATATACTCTGCCCCTTGAATCAAGCGGTGAACCTGTATCATCCCAGGTTATATCAACATGGTAATAATAACTTCCAACCTTAACCAAGTTCCAAGCGTGGCACAAAGCAGTTGAACGACATTGATAAGATTCTATTTCCACTTCTTTTAAAAGAAAGTTATAAGCACACGCATAACCTTGACAAACAGCAACCTTATCAACAAATACACCTGTCATGCCATAGTCTTGCTCACGATATTCCCCGTTTGAAAGCTGGTTAGGGTCATATTCGCAATAAGTAGCAATTCTATCATGCAAAAGAATCATTTTTTGCAAATCGGTAAGATTACTGTTATTCCTAATTCCTGATAAAAGCTGATATGCCACTTCTACCGAACGATTATAAAGAGTCGCATATTCTGAAGCAGTATCACAAAATGTTGGGTATTGTTTTACTTGAATTGCGGTAAGATATGAACCGCTGTAGCTACCACTGAGTGTCTTAACATGAAATAATTCGGGAATATCATAGAATATTAAATTACACAAATCATCCCATTTCGAAGTAGGAATACGAAAACTATTAATATTCACTTGTGATGTGGTACAAGTATCAAAAGCATCAATTACATATTCCTTAAATTCTTCAACATCCATGTAATATGAAAGTGCTGATGCGAAAGATGCCTCATATCTCTCGGTCACTTTTTCCAAAGTGTTATCTTTGTCG
The DNA here is from genome assembly GCA_045590775.1 of Acutalibacteraceae bacterium. Taxonomy (GTDB): domain Bacteria; phylum Bacillota; class Clostridia; order Oscillospirales; family Acutalibacteraceae; genus UBA737. The sequence goes on along the minus strand of JAZNRN010000044.1, from coordinate 3,991 downwards.
CCGGCATATCTTTCAATTTCGGCATAAAGCACACCATCATCAGTTGCTTCATCCTCCAAGATAGACTCGTCAACTTCCTCCACACCGAAATCAGTTTCAATTTCGAGCGGTGCTTCATCGGGCACTTCAATTTCTTGGGCAGATGCCGTAATCGGTATTGTATAAGCTACCGAAAACAACATAGCAACCGTCAAAAGAATCGCCAAAAGCTTTTTCATAATACTACCTCCAACAAATTACATGATATATATGATACTATAAACAAAATCTCACTAATAACATAATACCAATATTATCACAAAATGTCAATAATAGTTAAAAAAATAACAAAATTTTCCGACTGATTTTGCGAGCGAATAAGCAACAAAAACCACGGCTTCAACTCCCATCATAATTTAATAAATACCCACCGAACTTTCGTCCGATGGGTTAGCCAAATCATTTAAACTCGAATCAGATTTTGAAACAAGTATTTTCCGCTGTGACATTGTTAAAATACTCGTAAATCCGTCAGGATTTACTGCGTTTTTGCCTCGCACATCAAAAAATCCATTATTTACAAAATTCTGTGACCTTAAAGGTGCAGTTTTTTGTGGGGATTTTGGTGAAGCGAAGCGTATAAGGCTAACGCCTATGCGTGACAATGAGCCAAAAGCCGCCTAAAAACCGCCCTTTAAGGCTGGTTCGCGTTTGAATGCTTTGGCTATCCGTCATAGTCCTCAACCGCCAATTCGGCTTCGGATTTTGAAGGGAAAACAATTCCTTTTTTTATCCTTTCTCGGTCGGCAACGGGTAAATTTTCAAGAGAGATGCTGCCGTAAACCTCGACAACCTCGTTTTCATTATAAAGTGCTACACTGTCCCCGTATGAAGCAAGTACCCACTCCGTCGGTTCTTCCTTTTCAGCTTTTACTCCATAGCTTACAGTAATGATTATAGCGCTCAAACAAACGGCACAAACAAGTATTGCAATATAAAGTCCTCTTACAGTTCTTTTTTCCAAAGTATATCACTCCCGAAAATAATTTTTGTCAAACTAATAAAAAATATTCATTATTTGTAGCAATTTTCCTTTGAAAGTGATATTATATAAATAATATTTTTAAGAGGTGCAAAATGGACATAAAAAAAGAATCGCTTAAAATGCATTATGAAGCAAAAGGAAAAATTGAGGTAGTCTCAAGAGTAAAAGTCGAAAATGCCGAGGATTTATCAATTGCCTACACTCCCGGCGTTGCAGAGCCTTGCCTCGAAATAAGCAAAGATTACAACAAGTCCTTTGAACTAACAAGACGTCAAAATTTAATTGCGGTGGTAACCGATGGTTCGGCTGTGTTAGGTCTTGGAAATATCGGACCTGAAGCGGGTATGCCCGTAATGGAGGGCAAATGTGTTCTCTTTAAGGAATTTGCAGGAGTTGATGCTTTTCCTTTGTGTATTCGTTCAAATGATGTTGATGAAATTGTCGATACGGTTTACAGGATTTCCGGCTCCTTCGGCGGTATAAATTTAGAGGATATTTCAGCGCCTCGGTGCTTTGAGATTGAACAAAAACTAAAGCAAAAGTGCGATATTCCTGTTTTTCACGATGACCAACACGGAACTGCGATTTGCGTGGCGGCAGCCATTTACAACGCATTAAGGCTTGTGGGAAAGGATATTAAAGATATTAAATGTGTAATAAACGGTGCGGGAGCGGCTGGTACGGCAATCGGTGAACTGCTTCTTAAATTAGGGCTTAAAAACCTTATTATGTGTGATAAATTCGGCGCTATTTATAAGGGAGACGAGAATTTAAGCCAAGCCCACAAGGCCTTGAGCGAAAAAACAAATCCTAATTTAGAAAAAGGAAGTCTTGCCGAGGTTTTGGTCGGCGCCGATGTTTTTATAGGTGTATCAGCACCTAATATTGTAACCGCTGAAATGGTTAAAACAATGAACGAGTCGGCTTGTGTTTTTGCCATGGCTAACCCTGTACCCGAAATTATGCCAGAGCTTGCAAAGCAAGGTGGCGCTAGGGTAGTAGGCACAGGTCGCTCCGATTTTCCAAACCAAATAAATAATGTATTGGCTTTTCCGGGCATTTTCAGAGGTGCTTTGGATGTAAGAGCATCTGACATAAATGATGAAATGAAGCTGGCGGCGGTATATGCTATAGCAAGCCTTGTATCAGAGGATGAATTAAACGAGGAATATATTCTGCCAAAGGCATTTGATAAACGAATCGCACCTACTGTCGCAAAAGCAGTTGCATATGCCGCAAGAAAAAGCGGTGTGGCGAGGATATGAAATACAAACCTAATATAGTCACTTATGGATATTTGTCATAAGGATATTTAAGAGTAACAGATTATGAATTTGTTACTCTTGATTTTTTTGATACTTCATATTATAAATTCCTAGTGATATGCTCCTCTTACCACATAAAAGCAATAATACAGCACAAGCGTGATTTATGGAATTATTTATTAGATAACAAAATCGTTTCTGATGCGCTCAACATCCACTTCCCTTTAAAAATTATAAATATATTCTTGAATACTTTTTTAAAATTAAGTAATTATAAATAATTCATTTATAAAATCACAGCATTCAATTAACTTTCCAATGCACACGTTGTATGCAGCAATCAAAAATTAGTATAGTTAGAAAGCGCTTAATATAGCATTTTCCATTTGCCCAAAATCAATCGCAATACAGTCGTTACGAACGAGGTTTACGTGATATACCAAGTGATGTTTTAATTTTACTTGCAAAACTTTATAACACTTCAACAGACTATATTTTAGAATTAACGAATAATATTAAACCTTATAGCAGATAATATATGCGATATTGCATTATATTTATCTGCTATTTTTTTATATATTCTGTTTGGGTGATTTTTTGATAACTACTATTGTTCGTACATTTATACTCTACTTTTTTGTAATACTTGCGGTAAGACTTATGGGAAAACGCCAAATCGGTGATTTACAGCCGAGCGAATTGGTTATTACACTTCTCATTTCTGAAATTGCCGCAATACCGCTGCAAGACACAAGTCAGCCCATATTAAATGGAATAACATCAATATTTGTCCTTGTGATTTTAGAAATTTTGGTTTCGATTATCGCTCTTAAAAGCCAGCGTATAAGACAGCTTTTGAGTGGCAAATCGGTAGTCGTAATTAAAAACGGTATCATAGACCAATCTGCCATGAAAAGCGTAAGAATGACGGTACTCGATTTGATAGAGCTTCTTCGCACAAAGGACGTTTTCGATATAAGTACAGTTGCCTTTGCCGTACTGGAAGTCAACGGTGAATTGAGTGTTCTTTTAAAATCGGGTGAACAAACGGTAAGTGTAAACGATTTGAAAATTAAAAAACCGACAGAGTTTTTAAGTCTCCCTGTTATCAGCGACGGAGTTGTTATGACAGACTCCCTGAAAAGTCTGAACATCACGAGAAAGGATTTGAAAAATCATTTAAAAGGCATTGCAATTAAAGATGTATTTCTTATGATGCTTGACCGAAAGGGAAATAAAAATATTATCAGAAAGAGGGATTTGCAATGAAAAGAATCATAGCTGTAATAATTCTATCTGTCTTTGTACTTTCCTCATACTTTATTGGAATTTCATATATAAAGTCAAGCTGTGAAAAAGCAAATGACTTGCTTGCAAAATGCACTGAAATATATAAATCAGACAATGACGCAACCGCCGCATCAAACGAATTAAGCGAATTTTGGACAAAAACCGAACCGTATTTATCAATATTTGCAAATCACGCCCAAATAGATGAAATTGAGCTTGCCATATCTTCTCTTCAAAACTATTCAAACTCAAAAGATAATACGATTTTCTACGAATATTCCGGCACCGTAAAAACACTTTTGCATCAAATGCTTGAGGACAACACCCCCTCTTTTCACAGTATTTTTTAAAAAATACTGCATATTTTCTCGAATATTCAATAAAAACTGCATATTATGCGAATATAAGTTGA
>JAZNRN010000043.1:0-13752 GCA_045590775.1 Acutalibacteraceae bacterium | reverse complement strand
ACCTTTGACAAGCAGGAGTAATCCATAGTTGTCATATTACGTAGACCGTTAGTAGTTGGCTTATAATGTTTAATAGCCATTACTATTTTCCTCCTATTTAGGCTTAGCGAAGTCAATTAAAATTTGACTTCATACATCACCGGAAATCAAGGATTTCCAAAACTCGTTATTACATAAGACCATCGAAGAATTCGATAGGCTTAGAATCTGCTTTAAGTGTTACGATTGCTTTCTTCCAAGCTGCTGTGTAGCCGCTGTAACGACCCATACGCTTTTCCTTACCACGAACGCTGATTGTATTAACCTTAGCAACCTTTGTTCCCTTGAAAAGCTTTTCTACAGCTTCTGCAATCTCAATCTTGTTTGCATCACGAGCCACCTTAAAAGTGTACTTTTTGTCAGCAATGCCTGACATGCTCTTTTCGGTAATAACCGGAGCAATAATGATATCCTGTGCGGTTTTCATTATGCATATACCTCCTCAAGCTTTGCTACTGCACCCTTAACGATTACCAATGTATCAGCATTGATGATGTCGTAGGTGTTGATTGTGTTTACCTGAGCAGACTTAGCACCGGCAATGTTTGCGATGCTCTTTACAGCGAATGCGTTATTGTCCTCTAAAACGATAAGTGACTTTTTAGCAGCGCCGATAGCATTTAAGCAATCAGCTACAACCTTTGTCTTGTATGTTTCAAGCTTTAATTCATCTAAAACGATGAGGTTGCCTGAAAGAACCTTATCAGATAAAGCGGATAAAAGCGCAAGTCTGCGTACCTTCTTATTAAGAGAATAAGAATAATCTCTGGGCTTCGGTGCGTGAACTATACCACCGTGTCTCCATTGGGGAGCTCTTGTTGAGCCCTGTCTTGCGTGACCTGTTCCTTTTTGTCTCCAAGGCTTTTTACCGCCACCGGAAACTTCGGTACGAGTAAGCGTTGACTGTGTGCCCTGACGCTGATTTGCAAGGTAGTTTACAACTGCCGCATGCATAACAACAGCGTTGGGAGTGATTCCGAAAATAGCATCGCTTAATGTGATTTCGCCCACATTTTTGCCTGCCATATCGAGTACTGCTATATTAGGCATAATCTAAACACTCCTTCCCTTAGGCCTTAACGCTGTCGAAAAGAACTACGATTCCGCCCTTGGGACCGGGAACGGCACCCTTAACAGCGATGATATTCTTTTCTGCGTCAACCTTAACTACACTGAGGTTTTGAACAGTTACACGTTCATTACCCAAGTGACCTGCCATCTTCTTGCCCTTGAAAACTCTTGCAGGGTCAATAACACCCAAAGAGCCGCCGTGACGATGTACAGGGCCTGTACCGTGAGATTCTTTAAGACGGCCAAAGTTCCAGCGCTTAATTACGCCTGCATAACCTTTACCTTTAGAAGTACCTCTTACGTCAACTGCATCACCTTCTGCGAAAACGTCTGCTTTGATGATATCGCCTACATTGTAAGCAGATGTATCTTCAAATCTGAACTCACGAAGAACCTTCTTCGGAGCAACGTCGCCTTTCGCAAAGTGACCTTTCATAGGTTTGTTAACCTTTGAAGCCTTGAGGTCGCCGTAGCCAACCTGAACTGCTTCATAACCGTCGTTCTCGATTGTTTTCTTCTGTGATACTACACAGGGACCTGCTTCAATAACAGTAACCGGAACAACATTTCCGTTTGCATCAAAAAGCTGTGTCATACCAAGCTTTTTGCCTACAAGTGCTTTTTGCATTGTTTTTTCCTCCTTTGGTTATTGGTTGGTTTTCACCAACATGACCTGTCTGTGTGAAACGAACACCTTAATATATATTAAAGCTTGATTTCGATTTCAACACCGGCGGGAAGCTCAAGATTTGTTAACGCTTCAACAGTTTTGTTGGAAGGTCTGATAACATCGATGAGCCTTTTGTGTGTCCTCATTTCGAATTGCTCACGGCTGTCCTTATATTTGTGAACAGCACGAAGAATTGTAACAACCTCTTTTTCAGTCGGTAGCGGTACCGGACCTGAAACACGTGCGCCTGTACGTTTAGCGGTTTCCACAATTTTCTCTGCGGACTGGTCTACAAGTGCGTGGTCGTAACCCTTAATTCTGATGCGGATTTTTTCTTTCACTGCCATGTGAATTTCGCCTCCTTAAATAGTTGGCGGGCAAAACTTACAACGTGCCGTGTTTTTCATCAAAGCACATTATAAAACCGGATTGTCTGGGGTCACAGTCAATTCCGGACGGCAAATCGCTTTGCCGTTGTACACAAAGCTCGCAAGTTTCTTTATGTACTCCTAATTCTTTCGCCCGGTTTAAAATCGGACATACTCCGTGGAAATTTCCCCATTCGAGATGGGCCACCTCCCACATCAACGCATGTATTTCACGCCGCATTTTCACAGCGTGCTCTAATAGAATACCATAATGTCAAGCAAAAATCAAGGTTTTTTTGAAATTTTTAGAAAAATTTTTATGTTTTTTGGAGCACACACTATATATAACATCTGCCCTCTATTATTTTACTATATTTTGTGACTCGATATTTTCTCAAACCGCAAAACAGCCTTGCCAAGTTACTTGGCAAGGCTGTCTCACTACTTATATTATAAATTATAATATTTATCAAATTCAGCAGGGTGAGGAATCTTTGAAAGCTCACTCACTTCTTCTCTTTTTGATTTGATGAAGTTTTTAAGCAATTCTTCGGGGAAAACACCACCTGCGGTTAAATAATCGTGGTCATTTTCAAGTGCATCAAGTGCTTCACCCAAGGATGTCGGCAAATGATGTAACTTTGCTTTTTCCTCATCGCTTAAATGATAGAGGTTAAAGTCATACGGACCCCAACCATTTTCGTGCGGGTCGATTTTATTCTTGATACCGTCAAGACCTGCCATCAAAATTGCAGCATAGCAGAAATATGGGTTACAGGTAGCATCAGGATTGCGAAGCTCGAAACGACGCTTTGTCGGCTCTTTAGCATAAGCCGGAATACGAATAACAGCACTACGGTTTGATGTGGCATAGCCTACCGTTACAGGCGCTTCAAAGCCCGGAACCAAACGCTTAAAGGAATTGGTGCTCGGATTTGTGATAGCACAAAGAGAAGCAATATGCTTTAAAAGTCCGCCCATAAAGTAATGTGCTTCACGACTTAAAGAAGCATAACCGTTGTCATCAGCGAAAACAGGCTTTCCGTCTTTGAGGAGTAGCATATGCACGTGCATACCACTTCCAGCTTCACCGTAAACCGGTTTTGGCATAAAGGTAGCAGTCTTGCCATATTTTAAAGCGGTGTTATGGATGATATATTTAATCATCATTGTAGCATCAGCCATTTTTGACATTTCACCAAGCTGTGGCTCAATCTCAAACTGACCTGAAGCTGCAACCTCGGGATGATGGTAGTTGATCTCAACACCCGCATCCTTCATATGAAGGCACATTTCACTGCGGCACTCGTAAGAGGTATCAAAGGGTTTTGCAATGTGGTAAGCCTTTTGCTTTTGAACAATAACGCCCTTACCCTCAACAGCGCTATTCCAATATGACTGACTTGCATCTACTGAATAGCTAATGCTGTTAGGTGCTACCTCCCAGCCAACATTGTCAAACAAATAAAATTCAAATTCAGGGAGAATCATCATAGTATCAGCAACGCCGGAATCTCTCATATATTTTTCAGCCGCTAAAACAATGTTTCTCGGATATTGTGCCAAAGGACGATTTTCAGGATTTGCAATAATCATAGCATTACCTGTCATTGAAAGAGTTTTTATTTCACAAAACGGGTCGATAAGCGCCGTGTCGGGGTCAGGAATAAAAACCATATCACTCTTTTCTACAACCGCATAACCATAATTTGAAGCATCAAAACCAATGCCGTTTTTCATTGTATCTTCCGAAAAATTTTCGGCAGGAATTGTAACGTGGCGGAATTGACCGTTGACGTCAACCATCTTAAAGTCCACCATTTTAATGTCATTTTCTTTAATTAGATTTAATACATCTTTTATACTTTTTGCCATAACATACCCTCAACCTTCTTTTTATTTTTTAACATATATATTATACTACCGTACTTTTTCTTTGTCAATCACAAAGGAAAAGCCGAAGCAAACACGAATAATCTTGTGTTATTAAAAAGGAAATGGTATAATATATATGATAATAGCAAAAATGCTAGACGTTTTTGCCAACTCAATTTTCAAAAGGAGTAATTATATGAGAATTTGTCTTTACGGAGCAGCATCTCCGACAATAGATCCCGAATATATCGAAAAGGTTGAGCTGTTAGGAAAAGAAATGGCTCAGCGTGGTCATTCCTTGGTTTTCGGCGGAGGTGGCAATGGGTTAATGGGTGCCGCAGCACGTGGCGTCAAAAGTGGTGGCGGTCACATCCTCGGCGTTATCCCGAAATTTTTTGAAGAGGAAAAGGTTGAGGCTATTTGCGATTTTTGCGATGAGCTTATTTTGCCCGACACAATGCGTGAACGCAAGCAGATTATGGAGGACAATGCCGACGCATTTATCGTGGTTCCCGGCGGAATCGGCACCTTTGAGGAATTTTTTGAAATACTGACACTAAAACAGCTTTGCCGCCACAACAAGCCGATTGCAATTTACAATATAAATGGCTATTACAACGAAATTAACACCGCTATGTCACAGGCTATGAAAAAGAACTTTATTCGTGAAAATTGTACCGAGCTTTATGCAATTTCCGAAAGCCTGGAGGAATTATTCCGCTATATCGAAACTCCTGTCGAAAGCATCCGAAGTGTAAAGGAATTAAAAGACGGTTAAGCCTTATTGCAAAACAACCGACCCTCTAGGGTCGGTTGTTTTTTATTTTTTACAAGTATTTTCTAATATCAATCGCTAACTTTTCCTCAAGATTTATAAGTCTTTTTGCAATATCCTTGGAGACCTCGTCTGCCGCCTCGTATTTGTTCAAATACTTATTTAAAGATTTTACTCCCATATTGCAGCCATCGGTCATTAAATCTGCAACAACCTTGTCCGAATCGTCAAAAGCCAGCTTTATATTCGTCTTTATCCATGACATGCCCTTTGCCATCGGGTCGGGATTTTTCCCCTCGTCCTTATACTTATCAAGCAGCTCTTGGATTTCATCCTGTAAAACATTGTGCTCCCTTTTGCACTCACAAAGCAGCTTTTCAAATTCCTTGCTTTTTACGTTTGACAAAACATCAGATATTGATGCTGTACCCATTTTAACTCCTGCATCGCATTCTCTTAAAAGCTTTATTGTATCTTGCTCCACCATAATAATTCCGCCTTTTGTTTTTTTATATTTATTCCCGAAAAAGACACTTTTATACGCTTTTAACTTTCTTTTAAAAAAACTTCGCCAGAGCAATCAATAAACCTTTTTTAACCACTTTCTTTTTGCGTGACAAAATAAAAAGGAGACGCAATGTCTCCTTTAAATTTTTATTCTCTTATTATCGTTGCTTCTTTACCATTTACAGTATCGACAGTAATTATAAGCTTTTTAATTGTTTCGTCCGAAGGCACCTTAAACATATAATCCTGTAAAACCCCTTCAATTATGGAACGAAGTCCACGAGCACCGGTTTTGCGTTTTACAGTAAGCTCGGCAATTTCCTCCAGTGCGCCGTCTTCAAAGACGAGCTCAATTCCGTCCATTTTAAAGAGCTCCTCATACTGCTTTATGATTGAATTTTTAGGCTCGGTCATAATGCGAATAAGGGTTTCTTTATCCATACCCTTTAAGGCGGTGATTACCGGCAAACGACCAACAAGCTCGGGAATAAGTCCGAATTTTACAAGATCTTGATGTGTGACCTCAAGCGCCACATCCTGAGCCTCACGACTTTTGGGAGCCTTCACCTCGGCGCCGAATCCCATAGAACCTTTTCCTGTGCGTTTTTCGATCACCTTATCAAGTCCGTCAAAAGCACCCGCACAAATAAACAAAATGTTCTTTGTGTTCATTGGGATATACTCCATTTGAGGATGCTTTCTGCCACCTTGAGGCGGAACATTGGCAACCGTACCCTCTAAAATTTTGAGAAGTGCTTGTTGCACACCCTCACCGCTTACATCACGGGTGATTGAGGTGTTTTCACTCTTTCTCGCAATTTTATCTATTTCGTCGATATAAATAATACCATGCTCAGCCTTTTCCATATCATAATCGGCCGCTTGAATAAGGCGAAGCAAAATGTTTTCAACATCCTCGCCCACATAGCCGGCTTCGGTCAAGGTGGTAGCATCGGTAATGGCAATCGGCACATTCAGGCTTTTAGCCAAGGTCTGTGCCAAAAGTGTTTTACCGACACCCGTAGGGCCTAAAAGCAAAACATTACTTTTGTTAAGCTCTATATCGCTTTCGTGATTTTTAAATATTCTCTTATAATGATTATAAACCGCTACCGCAAGAGTTTTCTTTGCCTCATCCTGACCGATAACATAATCGTCAAGAGAAGCCTTGATTTCCATTGGCTTGGGCAAAACAAACTCTTCCTTTTTTTGTTTTCCTTTTTTCTTGGCGCCCTGCTCATCCTCAAATAAAAGAGAATTGCAAAATTCAATACAGTTGTCGCAAATATAAACACCGGGGCCCTCAACCAGACGTATTACCTCGTCTTGACTTTTACCGCAAAAGGAACAACAAATATCCATATCATCTTTATTGTTAGGCATTATATTACCCCTTATCTTTTAGTGATAACCTTATCAATGAGACCATATTCCTGTGCCTGTAACGCAGACATAAAGTTGTCTCTTTCGGTATCACGAGCAATTTCATCTAAAGGTCTGCCTGTGTTCTCTGCCAAGATTTTATTAAGATTTGCTCTGGTCTTTTCAATATGATTTGCGTGGATTAAAATGTCGGTTGCCTGACCCTGTGCCTGACCTAGAGGCTGATGAATCATAATCTCGCTGTTGGGAAGTGCAAAGCGCTTGCCCTTTGTTCCCGAAGATAAAAGGAACGCACCCATAGAAGCCGCCATTCCCATACAGATAGTGCTTACATCGCACTTGATGTATTGCATTGTATCGTAAATTGCAAGGCCTGCCGACACAGAGCCACCGGGACTGTTAATATAAAAATGAATATCTTTTTCGGGGTCTTGACCTTCAAGATAAAGCATTTGTGCGATAATCACGCTTGCCGTTGCATCGTTCACCTGATCGTGAAGCATAATAATTCTGTCATTAAGTAAGCGGGAAAAAATATCATAAGAGCGTTCTCCTCTGCCTGTTTGTTCAATGACATAAGGAATTGTCGTCATATCCATAAAAATTACTCCTTTTAAATGATTATTGCAAAAAAGGACTGACTCAAACCATATTAAATGTTGAGACAGCCCCCTCTTATAATGAGTATAGCGTGTTGAAACATTTTTGGGTGTTTCGACTAACTACAGTCATTATTGACGTTTTGATTTAATTATAATCAATTATTCAGCATCTGATTTTTCTTCAGCTGCTTTTTTTGTTGTTTTCTTTGCCGCAGGTTTTTTAGCAGGCTTTTCAGTCTTCTCGGCAACCTCGGTAATTACCGCATTTTCCTTGATGAAGTCAATAGCCTTGCCAACTGCCAAATCCTTTGCGATTTCACTGCTGGGAACAGCCGCTTTAATTTGGTCAGCAGTCATACCATAGTCGGAAGCCATCTTTTCGATTTGAGCATTAACGTCTTCCTCTGTAGCTTCAATCTTTTCAAGCTCAACAATCTTTTCAAGAGCAAGTCTGAATTTTACCTGACCCTCTGCTTGAGGACGGAAGGAAGCCTTGAAATCGTCAATAGTAGAATTGGTATATTTTAAATAAGTCTGAAGGTCAAGACCCTGTGACTGTAATCTGTACGCAAACTCTTCAACGCTCTGATTTAAGCGGTTTTCAAACATAGCCTCGGGGATTTCACCTTTAATGCTGTCAACAATTTGTTGAACAAGGTCATTTTCAACCTCTTCATCAGCCACCTTTTGCTTTCTTTCAAGTGCTTTAGCTTTAAGGTCAGCTTTTAATTCATCAAGTGTGTCAAATTCGCTTACATCCTTTGCAAATTCGTCATCGATTTCGGGAAGCTCACGAAGCTTTAATTCGTGAAGCTTAATCTTAAATACTACTGCCTTGCCTGCAAGCTCTTGTGCACCGTATTCTTCGGGGAAGGTAACGTCAATATCAAATTCATCGCCGATGTTGTGACCAACGATTTGTTCTTCAAAGCCGGGGATAAATTGACCCGAACCCAATTCCAACGAGTGACCCTCTGCCTTGCCACCGTCGAAAGCAACGCCATCCTTAAAGCCTTCAAAATCGATAACAGCGGTATCGCCCATTTGAGCTGCTCTGTCCTCAACAGAAACCATACGTGCATTTCTGTCAGCCATAGCCTTGATTTGAGAATCTATTTCCTCGTCCTCAACCTTTGCGATTACCTTTTCAGCCTTTAAGCCCTTGTATTTGCCAATTTCGATTTCGGGATATGTTGTAAGTGTCACCTTAAAGTCAACACCGTCTTCTTTAGAAATAGAAACCATATCGAAATCCATTTTGTCGTTAATTACTTTAAGACCGGACTCCTCGATTGCTTCCTCTACAACGTCACTGTAAATTAAATCGAGTGCATCTTCAAAGAAAACCTCTGCACCATACATCTTTTCAACCATAGCATAAGGAGCCTTGCCTCTTCTAAAGCCGGGAACATTGATTTTTTTTGCATTTTTCTTGTAAGCATCCTTAATTGCCTGGCGGAATTTTTCACCGTCAACGACAATTTCTAACTCATATCTGTTAGCTCCTACATTTTTTGTTTCTTTCAAACTCATTTAATTTTTACCTCCGTTTAGGATATTAACCAAGTTATTATATCACGAATAAATATATTTTTCTACCTTTTTTTTAAAAAGTGGCTATTTTTGGCACTTTTTAATAGATTAAACTATTAAAAGCGGTGTAAAATCAATGCAGTCGCACGAAATAAGTGTAAATTTTATCCCGTCATACTCGTTTACCATATTATGAAAGCCTGCTCCGTGGATATGCCCGCAATAAACCTGCTTTACGTTATGCGCTTTTAAAACCTCTAAAATTTCCTGACTTACGCAATCATTGTAAACAGGTGGATAATGCAAAAACGTGAGTATCGGCAGACCTGTTTTTTCGGCAGCCGAAAGCGACGTCTCAAGCCTTCCGGCTTCACGCATTTTTACCTTTTGAGTACCCTTTTCATCATAAAACCAACCACGAGTACCTGCTATGGCATAACCATCAACGACAAGTGAATTATTGAAAATCAAATCCACACTGTTTATGTCATTTTCTTTCCAAAACTCACGAATTTTACGGACAGTGCTCCACCATAAATCGTGATTGCCCTTTAAAATGATTTTTTTGCCGGGCAAGCTTTCTAAAAATTTAAAATCCAAAAGAGTTTCTTCAATTTTCAGTCCCCAAGAGAAATCTCCCGGTAAAATCACCGTATCATCTTCTTTTACAAGCCTTTTCCAATTAGCTGTAATTCTGTCGATATGATTTTCCCAACCGTGAAAAATGTTCATCGGCTTATCTGTACCAAAAGACAAATGCAAATCGGAAATTCCGTAAATGCTCATTTTGAAGATTCCTCCCTTTTTGAATATTTTTTAAAAAAACTCACACAATAATATCGACCAAACGGTCGGAAAGGATTGATTACAAATGGATTGCTGTGAAACCAAATCTTGCGTAGAATGTTCGGTTAAAAACTGTGTTTATCACACCGAAAACAACGTATGTGCTGCAGGTCACATTAAGGTTGGCGGCGCTTCTGCCGACACCATAAAGGAAACCTGCTGTGACACCTTTAAAGCAAGATAAAACCCTTTCAAAAAATGGTATCCGAATACGGATACCATTTTTGTTTTATTAAATGCAAAGTGCGCAATACACTGCCGACAGCATATCGTCCTTTTCACAAATTTCTTTAAATCTGATTTCGGCATTTTCGAGTGCCTTTATCGGTTGAGGTGCTGTAGTATTTGTTTCACTTTCAAGCAATTTTACGGTGTCAAACTCGCTTTCTGCCTTTTTACCGCTTACAGCCGATAACACACTTGCTGAGAATTTATATGGTGACGCAGTAGATGCGATAACAGTAGCTCTGTCGTCGCCTGTGACTGCAACATATTGCTCGTAAACATTGAGCGCCACCGCAGTATGAGTGTCACAAAGGTATCCGTATTCTTTGAAATATTTGCTAATTGTAGCCTTTGTATCATTATCATCACAGCAGCCGCCCCAAAAAAGCTTTTGGAGCTTTGCTTTTATTTCATCACTTACTGTAAATGTTCCGTCACAAGCAAGGGATTTTTGCAAAGAGGCTACCTCTTTATCATTGTTACCTGATAATTCAAACAACATTCTCTCAAGGTTACTCGAAATTAAAATATCCATTGAGGGAGAAATTGTGGTGTAAAAATCACGGTTTCTATTGTATGTTCCACTGTTTATAAAATCGGTAAGGACGTTATTTTTATTTGAAGCACAAATAAGTCGATTTACGGGAACACCCATTTTCTTTGCATAGTAAGCCGCTAAAATGTTTCCGAAATTGCCGGTAGGCACCACAACATTAAAGCCATCTTTTAAAGCTTCACCTCTGGCGAGCATATCGCAATAAGCCGATACATAATAAACGATTTGAGGAGCAAGTCTTCCCCAGTTTATAGAGTTTGCCGAGGAGAAGAGCATATTATTTTCTGCCAATTTTTCTTTAACTGCATTATCGGTGAAAATCTTTTTAACACCTGTTTGTGCATCATCAAAATTGCCCTTAATTGCGCAAACGTGTACATTTTCACCCTTTTGCGAATCCATTTGAAGCTTTTGCATGGGGCTTACACCGTCGCTTGGGTAAAATACCAAAATCTCGGTGTCCTCTACATCCTTAAAGCCTTCAAGAGCTGCTTTTCCCGTGTCACCGCTTGTGGCTACCAAAATAACTGTCTTTTTGCCATCGTTCACCTTTTTGGCAGAGGTTGTGAGTAAATAAGGAAGAAGCTGAAGTGCCAAATCCTTAAAAGCGCAAGTGGGTCCGTGCCAAAGCTCTAAAATATTCGCCTTTTCACCAAGCAACGCTATCGGAGCGGGTTGTTCATCATCAAAGCTTCCTGTATATGCACCATTTACGCAATACTCAACCTCTTGCTCGCTGAAATCATTTAAAAAGCCCGAAAGTATATATTTGGCTCTGCCTTTATAATCAAGCGTTTTCAATATCTCAAAATCTTTTTCATTCAATGTGGGAAATGTGTCGGGTACAAAAAGTCCTCCCTCAACAGAAATTCCCTGTGCTATTGCCTTTGCGGCAGTAACCTTTATAGATTTGTCTCTTGTGCTAACGTAATTCATAATTATTGCTCCTAGATTATAATCATATACATAATAACCCTTTTTTTACAATTTTGCAATGAATTTCTCTGCATTTTCATAAAAAATCTTTGAAAGAAGCCCTTTTCTTATCCCTTTGCCCTCTAAAAAATGATAAAGTAAAGGCACTTTCTCTATATTGTCAAGACTTTTGTCCATTTTGCCACCGTCAAAATCCGAGCCTATTGCAATTATATTCTCATACCCTTTATCCAGTAAATAAAAAATATTTTGATATATGCTATCCATTATCTCACCGCTCAAAAATTCGGGATAAAAGCAAAGTCCCATTATTCCTTTTTTCTCGGAAACAGCCTTTATTTGTTCCTCCTTTAAATTACGTTTGTGTTGGCAAAGGCTATAACAATTCGAGTGAGTTGCCAGCGGAAATTGTGATAGCTCTACTGCTTTATAAAAACTTTTTTCATTTAGGTGAGAAATATCACAAGCAATTTTAAGCCGATTCATAAGCTCTACTGCTTTTTCACCGAGTTTTGTCAATCCCTTTTCGGAATAAGCGCCTCCCGCAAGCGCTGTTTCCCCATTCCAAGCGAGGCTTAAAAATTTTATTCTATCTTCCTTTAATATATAAAGTCGGTCAATTTCCTCCTCTAAAACCGCACCGCCCTCGACCGCTAATATGTATTCAATTGGTTTGGGTATAGCTTTCACTTTGCTGGTAAAATATGCAAGCATATTTTTATAAAGAGCAAAAGGAGCTTTGACGTCATCTTTTATGAAAAAAGCAAAGGTCTGACACCGCCTTGCGAAAAAACCTTTATTGAAATTCACTGCAAGCGAGTTGTCAGAAAAATCCGTTTTGCGCTTATAAATTTCAAATGCCGTATCACAATGAAGGTCGAAATATTCCATACAAATCACCTATATATAATATGTGTCTTTGGGTTGACTTTAGCACTTTTATGTGTTAAACTGAAAATACAAATTTAAAGGGGGCTTTATTTTGGAAAAAAACAATTTCAGTGATTTGTTGTTCGACGCACTTTTAACCCTCAAAACCAGAGAAGAATTTTATGATTTTTTCAGTGATGCCTGCACGCCAAAGGAAATAAACTCCATTGCACAGCGCTTTGCTGTGGCAAAGCTTTTGAGTGAAAAAAACGTTTACAATGATATTATAGAAAAAACCGGCGCTTCAACAGCTACGATAAGTCGTGTTAGTCGCTCTATGAACAAGGGCTTTAAATTGGCGCTTGAAAGGCTTGAAAAATGAGCGGATATTCCGATTTCGCCTATGTTTATGATGAACTGATGATGTGCGATGTCAATTATTCCGCACGTGCAAGCTACGTTTTGAAGCTCTTTAAAAAATATGGAAAAACACCAAGCCTTTTGCTTGATTTAGCTTGCGGAACAGGTAGCTTTTCAACTCTTTTTTCAAAAAAAGGGATTGAGGTCATCGGGGTTGATAAGTCCGAAGAAATGCTTTCTGTAGCAAGAGAAAAAGCGTATGACGAAGGGCAAAACGTGCTTTACCTTTGCCAAAGTGCCGAACAGTTGGACCTTTTTGGCACAATAGACGGTGCGGTATGCCTTATGGACAGCCTTAACCATATAACAGATAAAGCCACCCTCGAAAAAGCAATCAGCCGTGTTTCTCTTTTTATGGAAAAGGACGGACTTTTTATTTTTGATGTTAATACCCCATATAAACATAAAACCGTCTTGGGAAATAATACATTTATTAAGGACTGTGAGCATATTTATTGTATATGGCAAAACGAATTTGACGAAAAAACCGAAACCACCGACATCTGCCTTGATTTCTTCGTAGAAAAAGACGGTCTTTATGAGAGATTTTCCGAAGAATTTTGTGAAAGAGCTTATGATTTTGAATTTTTGAAAGCACTCCTTTCAAAGTATGATTTTGAGGTTTTGGCAATTTTCGATGATTTGACCGAAAAAGAGATAAAATCCGACAGCGAACGTGCCTTTTTTGTTTGCAAAAAAACACGCCAGACAAATGGTTTTTAAAAGCCTTTGAGCAATTTTCAAAAAAATATAAAAATTTTAAAAAAATATCTTGACAAATAACATCTCTTGTGTTAATATAGTGTTCGTCGCCGGTGAGATACAGCGTTAGAGCGCCAGCGAAAAGCCAGCACGTGGGAGCATAGCTCAGCTGGGAGAGCATCTGCCTTACAAGCAGAGGGTCACAGGTTCGAGCCCTGTTGTTCCCACCATTTTGGCCTGGTAGTTCAGTTGGTTAGAACGCTAGCCTGTCACGCTAGAGGTCGTGGGTTCGAGCCCCATCCAGGTCGCCATTTGCCTCTGTAGCTCAGTCGGTAGAGCAGAGGACTGAAAATCCTCGTGTCGTTGGTTCGATT
>JAZNRN010000042.1:0-3095 GCA_045590775.1 Acutalibacteraceae bacterium | reverse complement strand
GAAATATTGGTAATTTCAACTGCAGGTGAAATCCAAGCCCATACGCTGTCAAGACCGCTTTTCTTTACAAAGACATCATAATAAATACGGTAATCAAATTTGTAAGCATCGGCATCGACATTTTGCTCGGGTGTAAAAATACGCATTTTTTCAGTTTTCTTCACCAAATGAGCAGCTGTTTTAGGGCAAACAAGCATATATGTCTCACAAGCTGTCTCGCTGGGACTAAAACCGCCCTGTGCGCCATTTTGGAAAACATATTCGGTTTTCATACGCTCTGATACTACAGGAATAAGAGTTACACCGTTTAATGTCTTAACCTTTAAGTTGACATCGCCTTGCTTGAAATCTGATACAGTAATCATCTTTGAAATTTCACTTGAGTTTTGCAAAGCTGCATACATATAGCTGTCAATAAACGCTACCAATTCCTCATCATAACCGACAACAGCCTGCACCTCATTTATAAGACTGCAAAGTGCTTCAAATGGCTTATTTGTATCACAACTTACGGTATTTGAACGTGTAATTGCAATAGTCGAAAGCTTTGATAAAACATAAGCATCACATTCAGGAACAACCTTTGTCCTTACATATTCGCCTAAAATTTTACCTGCTAAGTTTGCAATACCTGTTTCGTCCATGTCCTCTCGGTCAATTTGGAGTGAGCGTGCCCTGTCCATTGACATAGTATATGAAGCGTTAGAAACATTGATAGCTCCTCTTGAAAAACCAAACTCACGGTCGTAATTTGCAAGACCCTCAAACTCAATATCAGGAATAATTACGGTTTTTGCGCCAACAAATTTTGTAGCAAGCGCATTGTCAGCAAAAAAGCCTACCGCACTTTTTTGTGAAAAAACCTTATCGAGTTCATCTGAATATCTTGTTGCATTTTCTATAGAATTGATTGACATATTTTTTCTCCTTAAATTTTATTTCCAAAGTCCTTTAATAAATTCTTCTGTTTCGGGAGAAATCGGACTTTTGCAATTTTTAAGTGAGCCAATGCTCGCTTTTTGTAATTTCTCCTCATGCTGTTTACTTTTCTCCTGTCGCTTTTTTTGCGTCAACAAATAACGCAAATATTCGTCAAGCAAAAGTGTACCTTTAAGCTTTGAGGCCTCACTTACCTCCTCGGGTAAATCCTCCTCGCTTTCAATATTCGGAAAATACTTTTTGAGTTCATAAAAACCATTATTTGGGGTGTGGTTGCCCTCTAACAAAATGATTTTTTCTACCAAATCTTTATCTCCCGAGCATTTTTCCAAAAGCTCCTCTCTTCGCTTTTGGCTTTTTTCATTTTCAAGGCTTTGCAAAAATTCGGGAACTGTTTCGTTTACACTTAAAGCCAATTTTTTCAACTGCTCCAAGGTGTCAAAAACAAGGTCATATTTCATCCCCTTTTGTGCAAGAATCGAAGCCTCCTCAACAGACAGATACTTGATTTCCTTGTTAAATTTAACTGGAATTTTTATATCGCTCATATCTTTTGGTTTGGTAGCCTCAATATTGTTCTTTTCTTTTTTGTCGGTCATAGCTTCTCCTTAAAATCATAGTTGTTCTGTGCCGTCATAGCTAAAAAAGTTTTGAATTTCACTGTTTTCTTCTACAAGTTTTATTTTGGGTTTTACTTGCTTTATCGGTTTTTTATCCATCCTTAAGCCTATATAAAATCCCAATAAAAAGGTTAAAATTGCAACAATCAGGCTTATTTCCGTCATACATCCCAATCTCCTTTCAAATCATTACTCGTAATATCCGAATTTTCTATAAACATCTTTTCGTTTTGGGGCTTAAAAAATTTAACATCGAAAAAAGCATATCTCAAGGCATCGCATAAATGATTATCACTGTCTTTAGGGAGCCTTTGCCCCTTTTCATTTGTCCTGTCGGAATAAATGTAAGATGATAACTCTCTTATCATATTTACACATTTTTTATTAACGGTGATTTTATATTCACTTATACCTGCAATACCGTTTAAAATACTGTCTCTGCCCTTTTGTGAAGGCATAATCCTGCCGATACCAAGCCTTCTTAAATCATCGTTTGATTTTGGCTCTGCCGCATCTGCACGTATTCGCTCCTTTGAGTAGCCCAAGGCCTTGATTTTGTCGGCAATATCACAGTTGAGCATTCTTTTTTGATAAAACTCATCAAAGATGTAAATTTCCTTGTCAACAGGATTAGCGGCAAATCCCACAAAGGCGGTCGGGTCATTTGTGTATCCGTAATCAAGTCCAAAGAAGTTTTTCCATTTGTAACTGTCAGAAATTGAAATTTCTTTTTCTCCGATTTGCCAATTTTCAAATACAAGTCCTTCAGAAATGCCCCAGTCACCCAGTCCCGCCACCGCATATTTCCTCGGATTTTCTTTTTTCATCCGCTCAAAAACCTGTCGGTCGGTGTCGTCCAAAAATTCGTTTATTAAATAGTTTGTTGAAAAGGTTGCTACAGAAGAATTTTCAGTGTCAAAAAAACGTTTTTTAAGCCAATGCCCCTCGCTCCAAGGGTTAAAGGTAATAGTAGTTTGCTTGTAAAGTGGTGACGGTATTTCTCCTCTTGGCACCGAAAGGTCAAGCTTATCGAAATCACTTTCATTTGCAATTTCAAAGCCCTCCTCTATCCAAACATAATTTAGATATCCACAAGGCACGGTAGTAGAAGCAAGCTTTAAAACATCATCAAATCCTCTGAATAAAATTTTCTGCCCCGTCGGCTTGAAAACCATTTCAAGCGGAGATACAGTATTATTCCAAAGATATGAAACTCCAAGCCTTTCCTGTGCCCATTTAAGCTGTGCAAAGGTCGAGTCTCTGTGAGTATTCATCACCTGTCTTACTACCAAAAGGTTACTTTTTTCCTCCTTCATCAGCCTGAATATAAAATTAAGAGCAGTTGTGGCGCTTTTTTTCGAGCCTTTACCACCCTTCAAAACTCTATAACGCTTTTTGCAGTTCCAAAACTCGTCATATCCATCACCTACAATTTGCGACATCTTAATTTGAGATGTCGTCAACAATTATCACCGCCTTGCCGTTTTGCTGCGGCTTGTCTTCGTTTTTTTCACTGACTATAGAACGCAACTCCTT
>JAZNRN010000041.1:0-4925 GCA_045590775.1 Acutalibacteraceae bacterium | reverse complement strand
CGCAAAGGTTAACGCACCTTTGCGGCTGCTTCGACGAACCTACGGTTCTCATCCCGCAACTAAAACAAAATAAAACAAGCATCACCTAATGGTGATACTTGCTTTATTTGGCTGGGGTGGCAGGATTCGAACCTACGCATGCAGCAGTCAAAGTGCTGTGTCTTACCGCTTGACGACACCCCAATGTGTCATTAAATTTTAAAAATCCATCGCTATGCAAAGCATAGCGATGAGCTGTGGGGTGGAAGATGGGATTCGAACCCACGGTCTCCAGTGCCACAAACTGGCGCTTTAACCGACTAAGCTACATCCACCATAACGCAAAGTCTATTATATCATAAAACTTTGATTTGTCAACAAAAAATTTGAACTTTTTTAAATTAAATTTTAAAGTCCTCGGCAGTGTAATTATCGGCAGGCATTTCACGCACAGGAGAACGTTTTAATGGGTCATATTTGTACTTCCTGCAACTGTCACCGACTTCCACTATACCCTTTTTAAGACATAACACCTCATTTGTAAATTGCGATTTATTACCGTGTACGCAATATTCACATCTTTTGGGTAATTTTTTATTAAAAACTTTATTTCCCATATTTTTTCTTTCCTTTTACTTCTTTGTTATAATCATACCACATCATCTCTAAATTTCCAAGCACTATTTTTTGTAGTAACGCTAATCAAAAAAACTATCACCATCATCAAAAGCGAAAGATAAAGCATCGGATTTGTAACGATATTTCCGTAATCAAAGGTAACTTTTGAGGAGGTTGTTATTGCAATCCCAAAAATTTTTAATAGCAGCTTTACAAAAAACACATCAAGAATACCATTTAAAATTCTTATAATTATGAAAAAAGTTTTTTTGATTTTAAAGTTTTTAGCAATACTTAAAATCTGTAGCCATATTGACAAACCCGAAAAGCCCAACAAAAAAGCAATTACATATACATTATTTGTTCGTCCTATAGCATTTGTAACCTCTAAAAGCATTGGAATTTTGCCTAAGAAAGCAAATTTTTGTGAGAAAAAATCGAGATATGAAATAATAAAGCTAAAAAATATAACAAAAACACAGATTGAAATTATAGCAGTTGAAGTCTCGTAAGCCGACAAAACAAAATTATCTGCTATGCCTATATTTTTGCTTTTTTTGACAACGCTTGTCATTTCGGTACGACTGTAAAATCTTTGCAGCTGCAAAATCAGAATACTTGCAAAAACTCCTGAAAAATAAAAAATCAGTCCGATTTCTTTTGAAGAAAATACACCAAGACCCACAACACAAATACAAAATGCAGGACCCGGATTTATAAATGCCGTAATCAAGCCTTCTGCCCTTTTTCCGCTTATCTTTCCCTCTCTTACCGCCTCGTTTAACAGCTTTGCACCAAGAGGATACCCTCCAATTTGAGACAACATAAACAATACAAACTCATTTGAGCTCAACCCAAAGAAAATGTCTGTAAATTTGCCAATTATCTTTATCCCGCTAAGCAATTCGCTTTTAACTAAAAAAATTGATAGAAAGGTAAACGGAAACAATGACGGAATAATTACATTAGAGCAAATGTGAAGTCCCGTAAATGTACCTTGTCTTGCTATCATTGGATTTGTTATAAGGCAAATTATAAGCAAAACCACTGTAAATAATGCAATTTTTTCAGCTAAGCTTTTCTTCAAAAAAATCACCGTTAAATTTATATGCTTTTTGAATTATTATAATAACTTCCTCATAAACTTTAGAGAACGGAGGTTATATCTTGGGAGAAAAAATCAGACTTGAAAACGTGAAAAAAAAGGAGAAATGGAACTTTTTAGGCACAAACGAAATTCTTGGTGATTATAGAATTGAATTTTCCGCCAACAAAGTCTTTTTTCTTGACGGCTGTCAAACAGTTGAGGAATATTCAGAAGATTATGTGAAAATAAAGCTTAATAAGGGCTTCCTGTTTCTTTGCGGAAGAGATTTGAATATAACTAATTTCGAAAATCAAAACATTACTATCAAGGGCGAATTTTCTACATTGGAATTTTCGGTTTAGGATTATACAAAGGAGTTAACAATGCTTTATCTATACCGCTATTTCAAAGGTTATTTAGAAATATCCGTAACTGGTGAAAAAAACGAAATTTTTCTTAATATTGCGGCTAAAAACGGAATAACAATTTGGAATACACATCTTATCAAAAAAACAATAACAACGAATATTTTAATTGATGATTTCAGAGCTTTAAGAAAGCTTTTACGAAAAAAAGGCATAAAAGTACATATACTTGCCCGCAAGGGACTGCCATTTAAATCAGAAAAAAATAAAAAAAGAATCGGATTATATATGGGCTTTATTTTAAGTCTTATTTTTTTAGAAATAATGTCAGGCTATATTTGGGTTATCGACATAAATGGTAATCAAAAAATACCTGACAAAGAAATTTTATCAGCTCTATCAAGCATTGGTATTAAGGAAGGTATAAAAATCGGTAAAATAAATCCCAAACGAGACCGAGAAAGGCTGATTCTTCTTTCAAATAAAATCTCTTGGTCCTCCCTCAATATTGAGGGAAGCCGCCTTACTGTAAATATTAGAGAAATTGGTAAAAAGCAAGATGACAAGTCTCCTGCAAATTTAAAAGCAAATTCTGACGGAGTTATTAAAAAAATTGATGTTACCGTCGGTAACTGTATAGTAAAGCCGGGCGATATTGTAAAGAAGGGTGACCTATTGGTTTCGGGCATTGTGGAAAAAGGAAAGGAAACAGTTTTTACAAAATCGAAAGGTGAAATTATTGCTGAAATTTCTGCAGATTACAGCATTTTTAAACCTTATAAAAAAACCGAAATGCTTGAAACAGGTAGGGTAAAAGAAAAAAAAGTGCTTGAATTTTTCGGCATCAAAATCCCTCTTTTCTTAGGAAAAGAGAGTGATACTTACAATTCAAGCACAAATACACATCATCTTAAATTATCGGGTAACAAAATCCCAATAAAAATACATACAAAAAAATTCTATTACACAAAAAGCCACACCAATTTATATAAAAGTGAGGACCTATACACCCTACTTGAAAATGAATTTGAAAAGAAAATTGAAACCGAAAAAATCGGTAATTACACTATAAAAAGCAAGGATTTTTTGGAAGAAGCTGATGGAATAACTCTTAATATCACAATAGTTTTCGAAAAAAACATTGCAACGAGTGAAAAAATGCTCACAAATCAGTCAGCGGAATAAATCCTGTAAAATTCGCTGTAAAGACCGCCTTTTGAGAGTAGGTCTTTGTGTGAACCCGATTCTTCAATACCGTTTTCGGTAATGACCAAAATTCTGTCAGCGCCCTTAATTGTTGTAAGTCTATGGGCTATAGTAATGGTGGTTCTACCCTTTGCCAATCGTTCAAGCGAGGCTTGCACCAATCTTTCGCTTTCATTATCAAGTGCGCTTGTCGCTTCATCAAGTATCAAAATTGGTGGATTTTTAAGAAAAACACGTGCAATGGAAATTCTTTGCTTTTGTCCGCCTGACAGCTTTACTCCACGTTCCCCGACATAAGAATCATAACCGTCATCAAGTGAAGTAATAAATTCGTGAGCACCTGCATTTTTTGCTGCATCAACTATTTCCTCAAAGCTTGCATCTTCTTTTCCGTATGCTATATTTTCACGTATCGTTCCCGAAAAGAGATAAACATCTTGAGCAACAGTTCCAATATTTTCTCGTAAAGAGTTCAAGGTAATGTCGCTTATATTTTTACCATCAATTAAAATTTCACCTTTTGAAATCTCATAAAATCTCGGAATCAAAGCCGAAATGGTTGTTTTTCCGCCACCGGAAGGACCAACCAAAGCAATGCTTTCTCCTTTATTTATTTTAAGAGAAAAATTAGAAATAACATTGGAGTTATTATCGTAGGAAAAGGTTACATCTTTGAACTCAATTTCACCCTTTACATCAGTTAAATCTGTTGCGTTTTTGCTGTCCTTAATATCAGGCTTTATTTCCATTATCTCACAAAAACGTTCAATGCCCGTCATACCACGCTGAAATTGCTCTGTAAATTCGACAATACGCCTTACCGATGTCATAAGGGTTGAGACAAACATCAGATATGCAACATAATCTCCAGCCGAAATACTGCCGTTTTTAAGAAAAAAAGCACCTGCCACTACAACAATTATATACATAAGTCCGTCAAAAAGTCTGGTTGAAGACTGGAAAGCGCCCATTATAACATAAACCTTTGATTTGATTTTAAGGAAAAGCTCGTTTCCGTTATCAAATTTTTCAAGCTCTTTTTTCTCATTTGCAAAGGACTTAACAACACGAATACCCAAAAGGCTGTCTTCGACTTGGGAATTAAGCTCGGCAATTTGCTTTCTCGAATCTCTAAAGCCCTCCTTCATCTTTTTTCTGAAAAGTGACAAAACAATAATCATAACCGGAATAATGGCAAAAACAATTATTGTAAGAGGAACATTTACGGTACAAAGAATAATGAACGAACCGATAATTTTAATAGCAGCAATAAAAATTTCCTCGGGACAATGATGAGAAAACTCGGTAACATCGAACAAATCATTGGTTATTCTCGACATCAGTGAGCCAACCTTTGCACTATCATAATAGGAAAAGGAAAGCTTCTGAAGATGACTGAAAAAATCGTGTCTCATATCGGTTTCTATTTTAGTACCCATAATATGTCCGACTGTTGCCGTATAATAATTTGCAAGTGTATCCACAATACGCAAAAGTATGTAGATAAAGGCAATTTTAAGTATAAACTGTGTTGTAAGCAAGGCGATATTTTCAGTTGCGTTTTCGGTTATATTTCTAACAATCATCGGAAGCACTAATTCACATACAGTTGTTAGAGCCGCACATATCAAATCAAGTGTCAAAATAAATTTGTATTTTTTATAATAAGG
>JAZNRN010000040.1:0-11964 GCA_045590775.1 Acutalibacteraceae bacterium | reverse complement strand
AACTCAATTTGCACAAATACATAAGATACATAGCAAAAGCGAGGTGAATTTCACCCCCCTTTCGTTACATTACAGAATATCAATTGTTATTTTGGTTTCGTTATATTCTTCACCAATAAGGTAGGTAATTATTGCGTTGTTATCGCCATCAAACTTACACCCAAGTGCAAAATCTGCAGCTACATGTGAAACATTTTCAAGTTCGTATGTTTTGTAATATACTGACTTGTCAAATATATATTGAATTGTAATGAAATGTTTACCATCTTTATAATCAGCGCAAACTACATAATCATCTTGAGCTCCTAAAACATAATAAAATGTTTCAGATGTTTTGCTTTTTTCTACATCACAATACACTGCCCAATTGGTTGAAAGTCCAGTTCCAGTTTGAGTTTTCAGCTCATAAACATTAACTGCTATTTGATTTATATTAGGCTCTCTAACAACATTTTCTTTTTGAAATAATATACTGTTATTTAAATCGTAGAATTTGTAAGAATAAGTATTGTCCTCATTTTTTGTTAAAAGGTACAAGTTGGATAAAGTTTTTTCGTTTTTATCCTTTATGTCAGCAATAAGCAACTTGCCTAGTTTTTTCATAGTTATTGTGCCGATTTCATTGCTTGGGACAATTTGATATGTATCTAACAATTTGTTATTTTCTAATTCCATCAGTACGTAATAGTCTGAATTATTGTGAACTATTATTTTATCATTATAATCGTTTGCAACATAAAAAGTGGTGGTGTCTTTTGCGTTTTCTTTTCCAGCAATGCTAAACATGCTACACAAGAAAACAATACCGCACAGCAACAAAGTTAATTTCACAATTTTATTTCTAAGGATGAAATAATACCCCTTTTCGTTACTTTCATACTCTTCTATTGCATTTTTTTGTGCTTTTTCGGAATATCGTGTCCATTTTTCAGAATATTGGATTTTTTCTCTAATTGATACTAATGGTGCAACAAGCGCATAAACAAAAAAACCGATATACATTGCTATAATAATGGCAAGGCTAATATTGAATTTTTTTATTATCGATAGATTAATTGAAAACATGATGACAAAGTAAATAGATATATTAATAAGCCTCGTTGCATGATAACTCTTTGCGTCTTTAGAAATGTCTAAAATCGGACGCAAAAAAAGAAATATAGAATATAAAACCATTAGTATAGTAAAAGAAATTTCTATAACACTTTCAAGGCTCAAATCAACATAAGATAAAGGTATGCCATAATAAGACAATTTCCCTTTTTGATATTGAAAAGCAAATAAATACGCTAATCCTAAAAATAAAGAAATTACAATTCCATTTTCAAGAATAGTATTGAACATCTTTTTCATAACTTCACCGCCTTTTATTTATTATAACATATTTAATTTCAAATGTAAATTCTCACAGTATAAATTCCCTTTAATCACAAATAATAGTATCACGATTTGAATTTAAAGGAGATTTATATATGAAAGCAACAGGAATTGTGAGAAGAATTGACGATTTGGGAAGAGTTGTTATCCCTAAAGAAATTCGTAGAACAATGAGGATTCGTGAAGGAGACCCGTTGGAGATTTATACCGGTGTCGGTGGAGAAGTGGTTTTTAAAAAATATTCTGTGATGGGGGAAATTGCCGAGTCTGCGGCGGCCATTTGTGAGGCGATTTCCAAAAACACCTCATTTGCTGTATTGATTTGTGACCGTGACCACTGTGTGTCTGCGGCAGGACTTCCCAAAAAAGAGGTTTTGGAAAGACCGATAACCCCTGAGCTATCGGCACTCATTGAGGAGCGACACGCAGCAAGATTTGACAAGGAAAAGGGCTTTTTGGCGCTCGAAGGTGTAAATCGTGCGGTTAAGTTTGCTGTTCCGATTATAAGTGCGGGCGACATTACGGGAGCGGTAGTCCTTATAGAAGGTGAAGGGGAATATCCGCTTGAAGAGTGCGATATGAAGCTTGCGAGTATGTCGGCACTCTTTTTAGGCAGGCAAACAGAATAAAAATGTTTTAGAGGAGTAGGTAAATACTCCTCTTTTTTTTGAATAAATCTATTGTTATTTCATACATTTTATGATAAAATGTAGCTAAAATGGGATAGTATGGAGTGATATTGTTTTCTGGCGGTTGATCTCTTCTGTTTAATAATGTTTTAAAATCAACTTTTTTAAAAGGCGGTGAAAAAATTGAATAAGTACAAAAAGCTTTTGTCGAATACCTTGTTAATAAGTATGGGTACCTTTGGCTCAAAAATACTTGTCTTTTTGATGGTGAGATTTTACACCGGAATACTTACGCCATCAGATTACAGTACATCTGACCTTTTGACTCAAACTGCAAATTTGCTTTTTCCGCTTATTTCTCTCGGTATAACTGAGGGCGTTTTCCGCTTTGCGATGGATAAAGACATCGACAAAAGAAGTGTTTTTTCACACGGACTTTATTTGATTTTGTTAGGCTCGCTATTGTTTTTTATAATAGCACCGCTATTGACCTTTGTAGGGGATTTTAAAGGTTATATTTGGCTAATTGTGGTTTATACAATATGCTCGGCGCTTCATGCTCTTTGCTCACAGTACATAAGGGCAATAGAAAAGACATCGCTTTTCGCACTTCAAGGCATAATCAACACTTGTCTTGTAATAATTTTTAATATAATATTTTTGAGAGCTCCGTTATCTCTCGGAGTTACGGGTTATGTTTTGTCGGTGGCAATAGCCGATGCACTTTCGGCATTGTTCTTGATTTTTAAGGAAAAGTTATGGCGACAAATCACCTTAAAGCCTAATAAGAATATACTGGCGCCTATGCTTAAATACAGTATTCCGCTTATACCGACTACTGTTTTTTGGTGGATAACCAGCGTTTCGGATAGATATATGGTAAACGAGATGATTAACTCAACCGCCAACGGAATATATACGGTGTCCTATAAATTGCCGACTGTACTGACGCTTCTTTCTACTATGTTTATGCAAGCGTGGCAGTTTTCGGCAGTAACAGAGGATACAGGTGACAAATGTGAACACGCCAGATTCTACACAAGGGTTTGGTTTTCTTTCCAAGCGATTATGTTTTTAGCGGGTTCTTTAATGATAGCTTTTTCAAAGGTTGCCACCAAAATTTTAACTGATAAAGACTATTATTCATCGTGGGAATATGTACCACTGCTTACGGTTGCAATGGTCTTTACCGCTTTTTCAACCTTTGCCGGCACTGTTTATACGGTAACTAAAAAAAGTAATATTTCTTTCATAACGGCATTTATCGGTGCTGCGTCAAACATTGTTTTAAATGCGCTTTTAATTCCGTCAAAATTAGGCGTTCAAGGCGCCGCAATAGCAACGGTTACAAGCTATTTGCTCTGCTTTATAGTGCGTGGCATAAATTCGCAAAAATACATCCCTTACAAGATGTATTGGGGCAGGGTTAGCGCAAACACCATTATTATAATTCTTCAGTCGCTTATTATGATTTTTGAAGTGAAATTCTGGATTTTGTGGCAGGCACTTTGCCTTGTTCTTCTATTTGTTATTAACTTTAAGGCGTTTAAGGAATTTTTTATAAAAATAATTACACCGGTTAAAGCGAGGCTGTTTTAGTTATGGACATTTTTGCTGATTTATGGGAGTTTTTAACACACACGACCGCAGGTCAAATTTTAATAACGCTTTTAATTTCAATGGTACCGGTAATTGAGCTTCGTGGTGCCATTCCGATAGCAGTGGGCTTAGGACTTGCGCCCGAGATTGCCATACCGGTTGCGATGATTGGCAATTTGATACCGATACCGTTTATTATAATTTTTATCAAGAAAATTTTTGCATGGATGAGGACAAAAAGTCAAAAGCTTAATAAGGTTGTTGACAAAATGGAAGCAAAGGCCGAGAAAAACAAGGCAAAGGTTTTGAAATATGCCTTTTGGGGTCTTGTGATTTTTGTGGCAATTCCGCTTCCCGGAACGGGAGCGTGGACCGGAGCCTTGGTTGCGGCTATGATTGATATGCCTCTTAAAAAGGCTTTCCCCTGTGTAGTGCTTGGTGTCTTGATTGCGGGCATAATTGTTTCCTGTGTGAGCTATGGTGCTTTAGCAATTTTTTCATAATTTTGCACTCTTTGAAATTGACAATATATATTATATATGATAAAATAATCAATAATTTTGGTAAAAAAGCGAAAGGATGGTCCTATGGGTAAGGTTTTTGGCGTTGTCTCCGGCAAAGGCGGGGTTGGAAAATCTACCGTTTCGGTGGGCTTGGGCATGAGCCTTGCACAAAAGGATTATAAGGTTTTGCTTGTCGATATGGATGAAGGGCTTCGTTGCCTTGACCTGCTTTTAGGGGTTGACAAAACGGTAGTTTTTGATTTGTCCGATGTTTTAAACGGAAAGGATATCGCAGATGCAGTTTATGAATCAGTCATACAAAAGGGACTTTTTTTAATACCCGCTGCACAAAAATCAGGTGGCTTTGACTCGGAAGCATTTACATCTTTTGTCGATACTGTAAAAGAGATGTACGATGTTGTAATATTTGACTTCCCTGCAGGAATTGACATCCCGATTTATAAATGTTTACCTGCAGATACACAGTTTTTGACTATTGCCGTTCCAGACCCTATCTCAGTAAGGGACGCTTCAGCGATTGGCTATGAGCTGTCTCAAAACTCAATAAATTCAAGGCTTATAATAAATCGCTTTAAATACAAGATTAAAAAGAAATATCGCTTTAAAAACATTGACGATATAATCGATTCGGCGACACTCAGGCTTATAGGGATTGTCCCCGAAAGTGATGAGGTAAGGGTGTTTTCGCTTACCCACTCAATACCGAAAAGGTCTAATGTTATGAAAGCCTTTAAAAGAATTGCAACAAGAATTATGGGTGAAAACATACTTTTGCCCAAAATTAAAAAGATATGAAAGGACAACGGAATATGACAATCGCTTTAATCGCACATGACGCAAAAAAGGAACTAATGGTACAGTTTTGTATCGCTTATTGCGGAATTTTATCTAAATATAATATTGTGGCAACCGGTGCTACCGGAAAGGTGGTTTCCGAGGCTACAGGTCTTGAAATAACAAGATTTTTGAGCGGGTTTCAAGGCGGTGCTCAACAAATTGCTTCTCGTATCGGCTGTGATGAAATTGACCTTTTGCTCCTTTTCAGAGACCCATTGAATCCAAAACCCAACGACCCCGACGAAAACGCATTGCTTCGTCTTTGCGATGTGCATAACATTCCCGTTGCGACAAATATTGCAACAGCTGAAATGCTTATTCATGGTCTCGAACGTGGTGATCTTGATTGGCGTGAAATTGTTAAAAAAGGCTAGTTTAAATGCTTTGGCTAATTTAGGAGTTTTATAATGGCAGAGATAAATCGTGCAATAAAAGGCACAAATGATATTTTACCCGACAAAAGCCATAATTGGCAATTTGTCGAGGGAAAGATGTTAGAGGTAGCTTCGCTTTATGGTTTTAAGGAGATTCGAGTTCCGGTATTTGAGCATACTGAGGTGTTTTTGCGAAGCGTTGGAGACACTACCGATGTTGTCCAAAAGGAAATGTACACCTTTGATGACAAGGGCGGTCGTTCAATAACACTTCGCCCCGAGCTTACAGCAGGAGTTATCAGAAGCGCTATCGAAAAAGGACTTGTAAATGCGGCGCTTCCCGCAAAGGTTTGTTATATAGGCGGTTGTTACAGATATGAAAAGCCACAGGCCGGCCGACTCAGAGAATTTCATCAATTCGGTGTTGAGTGTATTGGTGCGGCTTCACCGAGTGCCGACGCAGAGGTAATAGCTCTTGCTCGACAGGTTTTAAATTCTGTTGGAATTGAAAAAATTTCCCTCGAAATAAATTCGATAGGCTGTCCCGAATGTCGCAAGGAATACCACAAGGCATTAAAGGAATATTTTAGCTCTAACAAGGACGAGCTATGCGGTACTTGTCTTGACAGGCTTGAGAGAAATCCAATGAGAATACTTGACTGTAAGTCGCCTGTTTGTTCGTCTATTGCCGAAAAAGCACCTGTTGTGCTTGACTTTCTTTGTGATGATTGCCGAGAGCATTTTGAAAAGGTAAAGGCACATCTGACTGCTCAAAATATTGAGTTTACTGTTAATCCTCATATTGTAAGAGGTCTTGATTACTACACCCGAACGGTATTTGAATTTGTATCGGGTGACATAGGCGCTCAAGCAACTGTTTGCGGTGGTGGCAGATATGACGGACTGGTTTCTCAAATGGGTGGTCCGAGTGTTCCCTCTCTCGGCTTTGGTATGGGAATTGAGCGATTGATGTTAGTTTTAGAAGCTCAAAAAACCGAACTCCCCGAGGCACCTAAAACAGATATTTATATTGCAACTATGGGAGAAAGAGCTTCCCTTAAAGCTACTGAACTTTGTGCGCTTTTGCGTGAGGAGGGCTTAAAGGCTGAAACTGACATTTGCGAGCGTGGTCTTAAGGCTCAAATGAAATATGCTAACAAAATCGGCGCTAAATTTTCCATGGTGCTTGGTGACAATGAAATTGAGAGTTCAAAAGCCAAGCTTAAGGATATGGAAGAAGGCACCGAGACTGAAATTAAGATAGATGAGATTGTCGAGGAATTAGGCGAGGCAATTCGTGTAAAAATATTTAAAAACATTGCTGAAATTATGTAAAAGAGGTTTTAAGTAGATGTTACTTGATAGAATGAACGGTGCAAAACGCACCGACTATTGCGGCACACTTACAAGAAATGATGAAGGAAGAAATGTTACTGTTTGCGGTTGGGTTCAAAGACAACGTGATTTAGGTGGTCTTATCTTTGTTGACCTTCGTGACAGAACCGGTATAGTTCAGCTTGCCTTCGGAGATGAAACCGAAAGAGAAATTTTTGAAAAGGCAACAAATCTTCATAGCGAATATGTTGTAATGGCAAGCGGTGTTGTCAGGGTTCGCTCTGCAATAAATCACGATATTCCGACAGGTGAAATTGAAATTGAGGTTAAGGATTTAAAGGTTTTAGGTGCTTCAGAGACACCGCCCTTTGAGATTCTTGAGCACTCAAATGCTAATGAGGAGTTAAGACTTCGTTATCGTTATTTGGACCTTCGCCGTCCTGACATACAAAGTAATATTCTAATGCGTCACAAAATAGTAAAGGTCACACGTGACTATTTTGATGAAAACGGATTTGTTGAGATCGAAACACCGACACTTATCAAATCTACCCCCGAAGGTGCACGTGACTATTTAGTGCCTTCACGTATCAAGCAGGGAAGCTTTTTTGCACTTCCGCAATCTCCGCAGCTTTATAAACAGCTTCTTATGCTTTCGGGCTTTGACAGATATATGCAAATTGCCCGTTGTTATCGTGATGAGGACTTACGTGCTGACAGACAGCCTGAATTTACACAAATTGACCTTGAAATGTCTTTTGTCGAGCCGGAAGATGTTTACAGCATTGCCGAGGGTTATATAAAGCGCCTTTTCAAAGAAGTTTTGGATGTTGAAATCGAGACGCCCTTGCCACGACTTAAATATGTTGATGCAATGAATGATTACGGCTCGGACAAGCCGGACACACGCTTTGATATGAAGATAAAGGATTTGTCCGATATTGTCGAAAACTGCGGTTTTTCCGTTTTTGCCGATACTGTTAAAAATGGCGGTACTGTTCGTGCTATTACTGCAAAACAGGCAGCCGGAATTTATACGAGAAAAGAAATTGATAAATTGACAGAAGAGGCAAAGGGTATAGGCGCTAAAGGCTTGGCATTTATCCGTTGGAGTGAGGATACACCCAACTGCTCCTTTGCTAAATTTATGACCGAGGAAGAAATGCAGGCGATATACACACGTACAGGCGCTGAAAAAGGCGACGTTGTGCTTATCGTAGCCGATAGAAAAAATACCGCACTATCTGTGCTTGGCGCACTTCGTTTGACTGTTGCAAAACGACTCGGCATTATCCCTGATAAATTCAATTTCCTTTGGATAACCGAATTCCCATTCTTTGAATATAATGAAGAAACGGGAAATTGGGATGCAATGCACCATCCCTTTACCTCACCGCTTGACGAGTGTGTAGAATATTTGGAAACCGCTCCTGAAAAGGTGTTTGCAAAGGCTTATGACTTGGTGCTTAACGGTGTCGAGCTTTCCAGCGGCTCGATTCGTATTACCGACCCTGTACTTCAGGGTAAAATGTTCAAGGCACTCGGATTGTCCGAGACGGAAGCACACGAGAAATTCGGTTTCTTGACCGATGCCTTTAAGTATGGCGCTCCTCCGCATGGTGGCATGGGTATAGGTCTTGACCGCCTTGTAATGCTTATGTGTGGTCGTGATACACTTCGTGATGTAATCGCTTTCCCAAAAGTGTCAAATTCGAGCGAGCTTATGTCGGGCGCTCCTGCAGAGGTTGATGAAGTACAGCTTCGTGACCTTTCAATAGCAATAATCAAAGAATAATAAAAAAGAGGGCTTGCAAAATATAACCTGTAAGCCCTCTTTATATTTATATGTGTAGTCAAAAAGTGCTTGACAAATAAAAGGTTTGGTTGTAAAATTACTTTTGTTAAAGCGTTGATAAGGACAGTAGTTTGAAATTAAGGCTTTTAAGAGAGTGCAGGTCAAAAGGCTGTAAGCCTGCTAAAGCTGTAATCAAATGAAAACCACCTTTGAGTGCTGTGGGTAAAAACACAGACGTTTTCCTTGCGTTAAAGGGATTTAAAAGTGTTCGGTATTTCCGAAAATACGGGTGGAACCACGGAGATTTATTTTGCTTCGTCCCGAAAGATGTTAAAATCTTTCGTGACGGAGCTTTTTTATTTAGGATTATATATCATATAGGAGAAGATATTTATGATTAAAGTTACATTAAAAGGCGATGTTGTAAAGGAATTTCAAAAGGGAATAACTGCTTATGACGTTGCAAAAGAGATAAGCATGGGGCTGGCTAAATCGGCTTGTGCCGTAAGAATAGACGGAGAAAATGCTGACCTTCGCACAACCTTAGAAAAGGACTGCAGTTTAGAAATTTTGACCTTTGAGGATATTTATGGTAAGTGGACTTTCCGTCATACTGCTTCGCACATCTTGGCACAGGCAGTAAAGCGTTTGTTCCCCGATACAAAGCTTGCAATCGGACCTGCGGTTGATGACGGTTTTTACTATGATTTTGACGTAGAAACAAACTTCACCCCCGAGGATTTGGAAAAAATTGAGGGTGAAATGAAGAAAATCGTTAAGGAAAATATTGAGATTGAAAAATTTTCTATGACAAGAGAAGAAGCAATTAAATATTTCACTGAAAACGATGAGCCTTATAAAGTTGAATTGGTCGAGGCTATTCCTGAGGGCGAAGACATTTCTTTCTATCGCCAAGGGGATTTTTGTGACCTTTGTGCCGGCGCACACCTGATGAGCACCGGTCTTGTGAAAGCTTTCAAGCTTACATCGGCTACGGGTGCTTATTGGAGAGGTGACTCCTCTAAAAAAATGCTTTGCCGTGTTTATGGTACTGCTTTCCCCAAGGCAAGTGAGCTCGAAGCACATCTTACAATGCTTGAAGAGGCAAAGAAGCGTGACCATAACAAATTGGGCAGAGAATTAGAGCTTTTTACAACCGTTGATGTAATCGGTCAGGGTCTTCCAATAATGCTTCCGAAAGGCGCTAAAATTATCCAGACCTTACAACGCTTTGTTGAGGATGAGGAGGCAAAGCGAGGTTGGCTTTTAACAAAAACTCCTTATATGGCAAAGCGTGAGCTTTATAAATTATCGGGCCACTGGGACCATTATTTAGACGGTATGTTTGTGCTTGGTGACCCTGAGGATGAGACAAAGGAATGCTTTGCGCTTCGTCCGATGACCTGTCCTTTCCAATACCAAGCGTATTTAAATC
The DNA here is from genome assembly GCA_045590775.1 of Acutalibacteraceae bacterium. GTDB lineage: Bacteria > Bacillota > Clostridia > Oscillospirales > Acutalibacteraceae > UBA737. The sequence continues at coordinate 2,059 of JAZNRN010000040.1, read as the reverse complement.
GTGCACGTTCATATCGTGATTTGCCCCTTCGTTATAACGAGACCTCTACTCTTTTCAGAAATGAGGAATCAGGTGAAATGCACGGTCTTATCCGTGTTCGTCAGTTTACAATTTCCGAGGGACATTTGATGTGTACACCCGACCAGTTGGAGCAGGAGTTTAGAGGTTGTTTGGAGCTTGCAATTTATATGCTTAAAACACTTGGTCATTATGAGGATGTTTCTTATCGTTTCTCACAATGGGACCCCGCAGATACAGAAAAATACATCGGTACACCAGAACAATGGAACGAGGCACAGGGCATTATGTCAAAGATTCTTGACCACCTCGAAATTCCTTATAAGGTAGGTGTTGGTGAGGCCGCATTCTATGGTCCAAAGCTTGATATTCAAATTAAAAATGTATATGGCAAGGAAGATACACTTATCACTATCCAAATCGACCAGCTTTTAGCCGAAAAATTTGGTATGGAATATGTTGATAAGGATGGTCAAAAGAAAAATCCTTATATTATTCACAGAACCTCTATTGGTTGTTATGAAAGAACGCTTGCCCTGCTTATTGAAAAATATGCAGGCGCTTTCCCGATGTGGCTAGCTCCCACACAGGTTAAAATTCTTTCTATCGCTGACAGACATCTTGATTATGCTTATGAAATCAAGCGTTCTTTAGAAGCAAAGGGTATGAGAGTAGAGCTTGACGACAGAAATGAAAAAATAGGTTACAAAATTCGTGAAGCCAGACTTCAAAAGGTGCCTTATATGCTTATCATTGGTGATAGTGAGGTAGAAAATGGTGAGGTTTCTGTTCGTCGTCGTGGAGAAGATGGCGACTTGGGCGCTATGAAAGCCGAAGCGTTTATCGATTTGGCTGTAGAAGAAATCGAAAACAAAACTATTAGGTAATTTACACCGGAGGTAAATAAATGTCCAATTATTTAAGTATGAACAAGGAACAGTTGGAGGCAGAATATAAGTCGGTAAGAGCCGATTATGAAAAGCTTCGTTCGCTCCATCTGTCGCTAGATATGTCAAGGGGAAAGCCCGGCTTTGACAATATGGATTTAAGTGAAAAGATGTTTGACCTTGTAGGCAACGACACAGGTTTTAAGAATATAAGCGGCATCGACTGCCGAAATTACGGCGGTCTTGACGGACTTTCCGAGCTTAAAAATCTTTTTGCCGAAATTTTGGAGCTTTCTCCCGACCAAATTATTGTTGGTGGTAATTCTTCTCTTAATATGATGTTCGACACGATAGCACAGGCTATGACTCACGGCATGGGAGGGGAGCCTTGGTGCAAGCAGGGAAAATTAAAATTCTTGTGTCCGGTTCCCGGTTATGACCGACATTTTGCAATCAGTGAGTATTTCGGCTTTGAGCTTATTCCTGTTTCCATGAACGAGGAAGGACCTGTAATGGAGGAGGTCGAAGAGCTTGTAAAGGACGAAAAGGTAAAGGGTATCTGGTGTGTTCCCAAATATTCTAATCCCGAGGGTATCACCTACAGCGATGCTGTTGTAAAGCGTTTGGCAAATTTAAAGCCTAAGGCTTCGGATTTTAGAATTTTTTGGGATAACGCTTATGTTGTACATGATTTGTATGATGAGGGAGATAAGCTTTTAAACATTTATACCGAGTGTGTAAAGGCTAACAACCCTGATTTGCCGATTATCTTTACTTCAACGTCAAAAATCACCTTTCCTGGCGCCGGTGTTGCGGCAGAGGCAGCAAGTCCGAACAACGTGGCAATCTTAAAGGGTAGAATGCAATTCCAAACAATAGGTCCCGATAAGCTTAATCAGCTTCGTCACGCAAGAATGTTCAAGAACGCAAAGGCAGTAAAAGCTCATATGAAAAAGCATGCAGATATTTTGAGACCAAAATTTGATGCTGTTTTAAATGAGCTGGAGGCTCAACTCGGTGACAAGGGTGTTGCACGTTGGAATAAGCCAAACGGAGGATATTTTATAAGTCTTTATGTGAAGGAAGGAACAGCCTCTCGGGTTGAGGAGCTTTGTGCTAACGCAGGTATGATTTTGACTCCTGCCGGTGCCACC
>JAZNRN010000039.1:0-13414 GCA_045590775.1 Acutalibacteraceae bacterium | reverse complement strand
GTTACACCCTTTGTGTTGTCGATACGGGGGGCGGTCACGCAAACTTAACACAGGACTATGCCGACATCACTCTTGAGTGTAAGGCTGTAAGCAACCAACTCGGTGTGGATTTCCTTCGAGATGCAGATGCCGACAAGTTCTATGCAAATATCGCCACTTTACGCAAAACCTGCGGTGATAGAGCAGTGCTTCGTGCATTCCATTTCTTTAACGAGCAAGCTCGCGTATTAGAACAGCGTGAAGCCTTAAAGGAAAAAGATTTCGAGAAATTCTTAGAGCTTGTAAATGCTTCGGGACAGTCGTCCTACGACTATTTACAAAACCTTTACTCAACCTCAAATGTTTCGGCACAAGGTCTTTCCTTGGCTATTGCTCTTACCAAAAAGTTCTTAAACGGTAAAGGCGCTTGTCGTGTTCACGGTGGAGGCTTTGCAGGCACTATTCAGTGCTATATCCCGACCGAGCAGTTAGTAGATTACAAGCAAATGATTGAATCGGCTTTCGGCGAAGGTAGCTGTGCGGTACTTAATATTCGCCCTGTCGGAGGATATGAGCTGAAATCTGAATAAAAAACATTATTTTTGAAAAAAATACTTGCTTTTTTAAAAGACTTGTGATAAACTATATGAGCATTTGATTTCGCTTAGCCCTTACTAAGCGGGTTCATTGCCGAAAAAATCGACATTGAAGCGGATGGTCCTCTGTCTATAATTAGGGTATGAACATCTGGTAAACTAATTAAGGAGGAAATTCAAGATGGACGTAATCAAGGAATTAACAGCCGATATGCTAAAGGCTGACGCTCCTGAAATTCTTATTGGTAGTACAGTTAAGGTACACGTAAGAATTAAGGAAGGCGAAAAGGAAAGAATTCAAATTTTTGAAGGCACTGTTATTGCAAAGAACAACAGCGGAATTGCTGAAACCTTCACAGTTCGCCGTGTTGCTTACGGTTGCGGTGTAGAACGTGTATTCCCCGTTCACTCACCTAACGTTGCAAAGGTTGAGCTTGTTCGTAAAGGTCGTATTCGCAGATCAAAACTTTACTACTTACGTGACAGAGTTGGTAAGGCAGCTAAAGTTAAAGAACTTATCTAAGAAAAGAGAGGAGACAGAAAGTAAGTTCTGTCTCCTTTATTTTTTATATCCTTTATTTTTTATTTAATTAGGAGGAAAAGCTATGAATGATTATTTTGACAATAAAACAGAAAAAGCCGAAGGCTTTTCAATAGATATTTCCTCTGCCGATGAATTTTCAGAAGTAGTGGCGGAAAAACCCAAAAAAAGCTTTACAAAAGAAGTTATTGAGTGGCTTGAAATATTTGTGGTTGCCATTGTTGCAGTAATTGTAATTTTTACACTTTTTTTCCGTATTGCAACTATTGACGGTCCTTCAATGAACAACACCCTTTTGAACGGTCAAAAGGTAATCATCTCTAATTTCAATTACACTCCCAAACAGGGCGATATTATTGTCATTTCAAGAAACATTGAAAACTCTGTCGAAGCCAAAAGCTCTGCCGACACACCAATTATCAAGCGTGTAATTGCCACAGGTGGACAAACGGTTAATATCGACTTTTCAACCGGTACGGTTTATGTTGACGATGTTCCTTTAAAGGAGAATTACATTTCCTCCCCCACCACAAATTCTTATGATGTAGAGTTTCCGAAGTACGTACCCGAGGGTTATGTTTTTGTTTTAGGCGATAATCGTCGTGTCTCTCTCGACAGCCGTTCCTCCCAAATTGGTGAAGATGGCCTTGTTGACGAGCGTTATATTTTAGGCAAAGCATACTATAGGATTCTCCCCTTTGACGCAGCAGGAGGTCTTTACTGAAAATGAGTGACAACAAGCAAAGCATTCAATGGTTCCCCGGCCACATGGCAAAAACCAGACGCAAAATTAAGGAAATTTTACCCCTTATTGATGCGGTGGCAGAGGTTGTCGATGCACGTATCCCCCAAAGCAGTCGAAATCCCGAAATTTTAGAACTCATAGAAGGAAAGCCTCATATCATACTGCTTAATAAATGCGATATGGCGGACAAAGCTGTTACGGATAAATGGATTGAACACTATAAATCACAGGGTATTACCGCCATTGCTGTTGACTGCAAATCAGGAAAAGGACTAAATACCTTTAAAACAAATGTAAAAACCGTTTTGTCAGAAAAGCTTGAGCTTTACGCCAAAAAAGGCATGGTGGGAAAACCCCTTAGAGTTATGGTGGTAGGTATTCCCAACGTGGGAAAATCCTCCTTTATAAATAAAATTGCAAGGGGCAGCAAAGCAAAGGTGGAAAACCGCCCCGGAGTAACAAGAGGAAATCAATGGTTCACAATAGACAAGCAGTTGGAGTTGCTTGACACTCCCGGTGTTTTATGGCCCAAATTCGAGGATGAAACAGTCGGAGAGCATTTAGCCTTTACAGGTGCTGTCAAGGATAGGGTTTTGGATGTAGAGCTTCTCGCTATGCGACTTTTAGAGGTTTTAAGCGAGCATTATCCGAAACTGCTCACAAAGCGATATGGTGAGCTTGATTTTAACCTTGATTCTTATGATTTATTAAGTCTTATCGGCAAAAAACGTGGAATGGTAATAAGAGGTGGCGAAACCGATTTGGGAAGAGCGGCTAATATGCTGCTTGAGGAATACAGGAACTGTAAAATCGGTTTAATTTGGCTTGAAAGGGTGTAAAAGATGCCTGATTTTCAATTTGAAAAGGAAGCTATGGCAAAGGGCTATAATTCTATCTGCGGTGTAGATGAAGCAGGCAGAGGTCCGCTTACAGAACCTGTTTGTGCGGCGGCGGTGATTTTGCCCGAAGATATTGAAATTGAAGGTCTTAACGACTCCAAAAAGCTTACCGAAAAAAAGCGTGAAGCTCTATTCGATATTATTACGGAAAAATCTCTCTCATACAGTATTGCGTATGCCACTGTTGAAGAAATCGAGGAATTTAATATTTTAGAGGCTACATTTATTGCGATGAACAGAGCTATTGATTCTTTAAAGCAAAAAGCAGATTTTGCCTTAATCGACGGCAATAGAGTGCCAAAAGGCATTAAAATCCCTTGCCAAACCGTTATAAAGGGTGATGCCAAATCACAAAGCATCGCAGCGGCTTCAATTCTTGCAAAAGTCAGCCGAGACAGGCTACTTTTAGAATATGATAAACAGTATCCCGAATACAATTTCAAAAAGCACAAGGGCTATGGCACAAAGGAGCATACCGACTTAATATTAAAGCATGGTGTCTGCCCGATACATAGAATGTCTTTCCTCAAAAAGCTTTTAGGTGAAAAGCAATGAATATCGGAAAGGTAGGAATGCTCGGAGAAAATTCGGTCGTAAAGCATCTTAAAAAGAATAAATACAAAATAGTTGAACAAAACTACATTTCCCGATTTGGTGAAATTGATATAATAGCAAAAAACAAAGAATTTTTAGCCTTTGTCGAGGTTAAAACCCGAAAGGAAAACAGCTTGGTTTCGGGTCTTAACGCTGTTGATTCTATAAAACAACAAAAGATAATCCTCACAGCCGAGTATTATCTTTCCCAAAATGAAACCTCCTTGCAGCCTCGTTTCGACGTTGCAGAGGTGATTTATGCTCAAAACAGCAAAAAGCTTCAAATAAATTATATAGAAAACGCCTTTTGAAAAAACGCTTCAAAAGGCGTCATTTATTTCTAAAAACTGCGTAAAATTTGTGATTATTGACTAAAAGTTGTAAATTTAAAGTTTCATTTTTTACTTTTTTGTTGAAATTATACAAAAAAATGCGTTTTTTTCCTTATAGTTGTATATTGCAAAAACCGGGCGAATATTGTATTATAATATACAGATAATAGTAGTAAAAATATTTATATACTTTGGAGAGATACTTATGGCAAATTATACTGCAAATACATTGGCATCTATGATTGAGAAAAAGCTTTCTCACAATTTCGGTGTAACTCCCGAAATTGCTTCTAATGAGCTTTTTTATAAGGCTTGTGTTTTAACTCTTCTCGATATTATGAATGAAAGAAGAGCCTCCTTTAAGAAAAAAACCTCCGAGCAGGAGGCAAAAACCATATACTATATGAGTATGGAGTTCCTAATGGGTCGTTCTTTAAAGAATAACCTTTACAATATGGAGCTTACATCAAACATGGAAAAGGCTCTTAAAAAGTTTGATATAAAGCTTGATAAGCTTTACGATTTTGAGCCTGACGCAGGACTTGGCAATGGTGGTCTCGGAAGACTTGCCGCTTGTTTTCTTGACGGACTTTCAACAGGCAGTTATCCTGCTATGGGCTACTGCATTAAATACGAGCTTGGTATCTTCCGTCAAAAATTGGTTGACGGCTTCCAAACCGAAATGCCTGATTTTTGGCTTCCGGGTGGCGGCGTTTGGCTTGAAGCAAAGCCTGCAAGTGCCGTTGATGTCAACTTTGACGGTAGAATTGATGAATGGTGGGACGGAAACTACCACCACGTAGAGCATAGAGATTACCAAACTGTACGTGCGGTGCCTTATGACCTTATGGTTGCGGGTAAGGATGGTAAAACTGTAAATGCGCTTCGCCTTTGGAGTGCCGAATGTCAAGATTTTGATATGTCGGCATTTAACAAGGGAGACTATGTAAAAGCGCTTGAGCAACGTGCAATGACCGAAACCATTTCAAAGGTTTTATACCCCGAGGATAATCATTACGAAGGCAAATCTCTCCGCCTACGTCAACAATATTTCCTCGTATCCGCTTCTGTTCAAGATATTTTAAAGAGACACCTTCGTAAATACAAAACACTTGAAAACTTGCCCGAAAAGGTTGCAATTCACATTAACGATACCCACCCCACTCTTTGTATTCCGGAGCTTATGCGTTTCTTGCTTGACGAGTGCGGATATTCTTGGGATAGGGCTTGGGAGCTTGTAAAGGGTACTGTTGCTTATACAAACCATACAATTATGGCAGAGGCTCTTGAATGTTGGCCCGAAAGCCTTGTAAAAGACAGAGTGCCAAGAGTTTATCAAATCATCAAGGAAATCGACCGAAGATACCGTCAGGAAGTAATTTCTCAAACCAATGACCCTGCCCTTGCAGAGCGTACCGCAATTATATCGGGGGGCTCTGTTCGTATGGCAAATCTTTGTGTTGCTACCTGCCACACCGTAAACGGTGTTTCAAAGCTTCACAGTAAAATTTTGGTTGACGAGCTTTTCAAAGATTATGTGAAAATGACACCCGACAAATTCACAAACGTTACAAACGGTATTGCACACAGACGTTGGCTTTGTCAGGCAAATCCGGAGCTTACTTCATTTTTAAGCGAGCTTATCGGCCCCGAGTTTATAGCAGATGCTTCCAACCTCGAAAAGCTTATGCAGTATGAAAACGACAAGCAGGTACTCGATAAATTAGCACAGATTAAATACAACAACAAGGTTCGCTTCGCTAAATATGTGAAGGAAAATAACGGAATCATACTCGATCCCAATTCTATTTTCGATATGCAGGTTAAGCGTTTACACGAATACAAGCGCCAACATCTAAACGCTCTCAATATCATCAGCGAATACCTTTATTTAAAGAAAAATCCCAAAGCAGAGTTCACACCCAAAACCTACATTTTCGGTGCAAAAGCAGCGGCAGGATACCTCTTTGCCAAAGAGATTATCCAGATGATTTATAAATTGTCAAAGGTTATAGAAAACGACCCGCAGGTAAAAGACAAAATAAAGATTGTTTTCCTTGAGGATTATCGTGTGTCCTTGGCAGAGCTTATGATTCCGTCTGCCGATATAAGTGAACAGATTTCACTCGCATCTACCGAAGCCAGCGGTACAGGTAATATGAAGCTTATGATGAATGGTGCTATAACTCTCGGTACAGAGGATGGCGCAAATGTTGAAATTCACAAAGCGGTAGGCGATGATAACATTATCATCTTCGGTATGCAGACTCCCGAGGTTTTAGCCCTTCAAAAGACCGGCTACAATCCGCTTCAGTACTACAACAACAACGAAGCCTTGCGTGAAGCACTTGATTTTATCGGCAAGGGTATTCTCGACAAGAATTTCGACAATATTTATAATTCACTTAAAAACTATGACAGATATATGGCACTTGCCGACTATGCTGATTATTGCGAGGCTCAGAGAAAAGCTTCCGCACTTTATCGTGACAGAGACACCTGGAGCAGAATGTCACTTACCAATACTGCAAAATCAGGTATTTTTGCAGCTGACCGTTCAATAAAAGATTACGCTGAAAACATTTGGCATATTAAACCGGTTGAGTAAAAATGAATTACTATCCTTTTGATTCGAGAAACAAATTATATAAAGAAAAAATCGGAGCTGTAGCCGAAGGGGAAACCCTTCGGCTAAGGGTTTTATTGCATATTGATGCACATCCTCACAAGGTTTTCTTCTTGCTTCATAACGATGATTGTAAAGACATCAAAGAAGCTCCTATGCTATATAAAGAAAGAATCGAAGATTATTTGGTATATGAATGTGAAACAACTCTTGCCGAAGGACTTTATTGGTATTCTTTTAAATATACAAGCGATTACGGTGATTATTTCATAGTAAAAACCGAGACATCATTAGGTGTTGTATCGGCATTTAACGGTAATTGGTGGCAACAAACCGTATATGACAAGGACTTTAAAACACCCGAGTTTTTAAAGGGCGGAATTATTTATCAAATTTTCCCCGACAGATTTTATAATTCGGGCAAAGAAAAGAAAAATGTCCCCTTAGACCGTTATATATGCAATAATTGGGAAAAACAACCCGAATATCGCCAAAGCACCGATAAATTGCGACTTGGCAACGATTATTACGGCGGCGATTTAAAGGGTATTGAAGAAAAAATACCCTATCTCAAATCCTTGGGCGTCAGCTGTATTTACTTAAATCCTATTTTTGAAGCTCATTCAAACCATCGTTATAATACGGCCAATTATCTTAAAATCGACCCGATTTTAGGCGATGAAAAGGATTTGGAAAGCCTTATCAAAACCGCAGAAAAAAGCGGTATTGCAATAATTTTAGATGGGGTTTTTTCTCATACAGGCGATGACAGTATCTATTTTAATAAGTATCACCGATATGATAATCTCGGCGCATACGAAAGCGAAGCTTCCGCCTATAAATCCTGGTTCAACTTTAAGGATTATCCCGAAAAGTACGAATCTTGGTGGGGAATCACCACATTACCCGAAACAAATGAGTGTGACCCCTCATTTTCAGAATTCATAACAGGAGAAAAAGGCGTGATTCGTCATTGGCTTAAAAAAGGTATAAAAGGCTTTAGGCTTGACGTTGCGGATGAATTACCCGATGACTTTTTGGATAAGGTAAGATTGGCGGTAAAAGCGGAAGGTGATGAAAATTTCCTTTTAGGCGAGGTTTGGGAGGATGCTACCAATAAAATCAGCTATGATAAAAGGCGAAGATTTTTAAGAGGCAGCCAACTCGATTCGGTTATGAACTATCCCTTTGCAAACGCTATTGTGGAATTTATCAAAACCGCAAACAGCACCGCTTTGCTAAATACTGTACTTGATATTTGCGAAAATTATCCTAAATGCGCTGTAAATTTACTTATGAATCATATTGGCACTCACGATACCGCAAGAATTTTGACTAGGCTCGGAACAAATGTTACTCTTGACGGAAACCGTGAGGCACAGTCACAATTCAAATTAAACGATGAAGAGAAAAGTAAAGGCATTACTCTTTTAAAATTAGCGGCGGTTTTGCAATATACTTTGCCCGGTGTTCCCTCTCTTTATTACGGCGACGAAGCAGGATGCGAAGGCTTTTCCGACCCATTTTGTAGGGCTACATACCCTTGGGGTAGTGAAAATCAGGTTCTTTTAAGCTTCTATCGGTCTTTAGGTGCTCTTAGAAGAAGTGAGTCGGCATTTAAGGATTCTGCCTTTGAACCGATAAAATGTGAGGATGGCTTGTTCTCCTTCAAAAGAGAAAATATTTCAATTTTCGTAAATGCTGATAGTAACCAAAAGGAAATTACAACAAATAAAAATAATAAATTATTGCTTGGTGAGTTAAAAGAAAGCGTTTTGCCTCCCTTTTCCTTTGCAATAATTAAAGAATAACAAAAAAACGGAAGACAACCTCTTAAAAGTTGTCTTCCGCTATTTTTTGCTATTTTAATTTTTAATAAGCTTTGTTGCACTCGCAACCCAAAAGCAATCCGCCCTTTTCAGCGTAAAAACTGCAAAGTCCTCTCGATTCGTAAATAGCAACCTTTGCTTTTGGATACAATTTTTTTATAGCGTCTGAAATAGCTGTTGCAAAAGAAATATTTTTGCAATGAGCAATATTAACCTTGCCACCTTCATAGCCTGCATTTTTAAGTTGTGTCAAAAAGCCACGCAAGGTATTATTTATTCCTCTGCACTTTTCAATAATTTCTATAGTGCCTTCCCTGCTTGCTGTTGCCAAAACACGTATTCCCAATATACCCGCAAGCTTAGCAACGGTTTTATTTATTCGGCCATTGTTAGCCAAATTTTTAAAAGACTCGAGTGCAAAAAACAGTCGAGTGGATTTGAGATACGCTTGAGCCTTTTCACAAATATCGGAAAAGCTGTTATCCGTCACTGCCATTTCGGCTATTTTTTCAATAAACAATCTCATTTCAGGGCCGGTGCTGTATGTGTCAAAAACGTGAATTTTAGAATTTGGATTATTTTCTAAATAAATTTTTGCAGCAGTATTTGCAGAATTAAATGCGCCCGAAAGATTACTTGTTAAGGTTACTACAAAAATTTCATCTGCTCCCTCAAAAGCAGAAAGCCAAGCCTCTACACTGGGACATGCCGAAAACGAGCGACCGTTATATCCGCTTAAATACACCAGCATTTCATTTACATCAAGCTTTTCATCATCAATAAAGCTTCGCTCATCAGTAGATATAGTCAGTGGAACCGACTGAAACGGTATTTCATTTATTTTAAATGTATCACAAGAAGAATCTGCAATAATTTTTCTTTTCATAAAGGCTTTCCTTCCTTTTTAAAATTTTAAATTCACTTTATAATTATACAACAAATGCCAAAAATTTCAATCTACAATTAAATTTATCAACTCTACTTTAAAATTTTGCTCAGTAGAGTTGATAAAAATGCAAAAAAAACAATAAAACCGAGTATTATCTAATACTCGGTTTTTAATCACAGCAATAATTCAACTACATACACCACAACACAGGAGGATACGGCCACAGGGAAAAGTCCAGCACCTAAAAACGCCAATATGCCACCTGCAACCAATGCTGCTATACCCGACCATATTGTATCGGTTGCATTTATAATTGCGGGAAATGTCATAACAGATAATGTAACATAAGGTACATAATAAAGGAAGGAACGAATTGTTTTATTTTTGATTTTTTTTCTTACTAATGTGAGAGGCAAAACACGGATAAGATAAATCGTTACCGCCATTATTGCTATATAAATATAAATTTTATTCATCGGCTTCGTCCTCCTTTACAGGGAAAAGTAAAGCCGCAGCAAGAGAAATAACAACAGTTAAAATTATAACCTTCATTCCCTCGCTGATACCTGCAAATTGCGGTATTTTATCGAAATAAAAGCTTGAGGCCATCGAAATTACCACCAAAATTGCCAAAACAAGATTTTTTGAAGCAGGTGGAATAATAATAGCCAAGAACATACCATAAAGTCCGACACTTAAAGCGGTGACAACACTTGCGGGCAAAAGATTTCCCATAACAACACCGAAATAAGCACCGAGCGCCCATCCCGGAATTGAAATCGTTGCCGCACCGTAATTATAATAAGGACTTAAATTGCCCTTTTGTGCTATAGAAATTCCAAAAATCTCATCGGTCACATCAAAAGCAATAAGACTTCTATGTAATGTAGATACCTTTGAGGATAATTTTTGACTTAACGCAAATGCCATCAGCAAATATCTCGCATTTACAACTAATTGCGTTAAAAACATCTGCAAATATCCCGAATCCTCAGCTATAACCGTAAAGCCTGCATATCCGCCTGCAGAAGCGTTTGTAAGACCTGTAGCAATAAGCGCCTGTGTTGCTGAAAGCCCTGCCTTTTTTGCCACGATTCCCAGTGTAAAAGAAACCGCAAAATAACCGAGTGCTATCGGTATGCCATCGATTATTCCCTTTCTGTACCACCTAAAATTTTGTTTCATACTATTCTCCGATTTTAATTATCCACACTAATTTTTAAGACTTTGCATAGGAGCCGGAATACGACCTGCTCTATCAATAAATTTTTTAGGACTCTTTGTCAAGTTCACCTTCATAATAGGTCCGCTACCAAGAAGTCCGCCAAACTCCAATGTTTCACCGGCTTTTTTTCCTATTGCAGGAATTACTCTGACAGCGGTAGTTTTGCTGTTCACCATACCAATAGCAGCTTCATCTGCAATAATTGCGGAAATAACTTCTGCCGGAGTTTCACCGGGAATTGCAATCATATCAAGACCCACCGAGCAAACCGCAGTCATCGCTTCAAGCTTTGAAAGCTCTAAATCACCCGAAATTGCGGCATCTATCATACCTGCATCCTCTGATACCGGAATAAAAGCGCCTGAAAGACCACCTACAGATGAAGATGCCATTACGCCACCCTTTTTAACTGCATCATTAAGCATAGCAAGTGCAGCAGTAGTACCGTGTGTGCCGCAGGTTTCAAGTCCCATTTCCTCTAAAATATGTGCTACCGAGTCACCAATAGCGGGAGTAGGAGCTAAAGACAAATCAACTATGCCAAAAGGCACACCAAGTCGGCGAGAAGCCTCTGTACCGACTAATTGCCCCATACGTGTAATCTTAAATGCGGTACGCTTTATAATTTCTGCTAATTCATCAAGACTGCCATCGGGACATTTTTTAAGCGCGCAATGAACAACACCGGGACCGGAAACACCAACATGAATTACACAGTCGGGCTCACCCACGCCGTGAAAAGCGCCTGCCATAAATGGATTGTCCTCAACCGCATTACAGAAGACCACCAGCTTTGCACAACCGATACAGTCTCTGTCAGCAGTAATTTCTGCTGTTTCACGAACCACCTCGCCCATAAGCTTTACAGCATTCATATTTATTCCTGCTTTAGTCGAGCCTATGTTTACCGATGAACAAATATTTGTAGTTTCACTCAAAGCACGAGGTATTGAACGTATAAGCTCCTCATCCCCTGCCGAAAATCCTTTTTGAACAAGGGCAGAATATCCGCCGATAAAGTTAACACCTGTAGCATCTGCCGCTTTTTGCAAAGCCTTTGCATATTTAACAGGGTCACCGCCCGAAACGCCAACAAGCATTGAAATGGGCGTGACCGATATACGTTTATTTATAATCGGAATACCGTACTCTCTTTCAATATCCTCTCCAACCTTTACAAGATTTCCTGCAAGTCGGGTGATTTTGTCAACAATCTTTTCGCAAGATTTATCTATATCACTATCAGCACAATCAAGCAAAGAAATACCCATCGTAACGGTACGAATATCCAAATTTTCTTCGGAAATCATATTTATGGTTTCCATTATATCGTTAATGTTAATCATTAAAATATCTCCTAATTAAATATCCCTTAAATTCTGTGCATTGAATTGAAAATATCCTCGTGCATAACTCTAATATCAAGGCAATTTTCTTTACCGAGTGATTTCATCTTGTCAGAAAATTCGGAAAACGAACAGTTGATTTCCTTTATTTCAGTGAGCATAACCATTACAAACAAATCTTCCATTACAGATTGTGTAATATCAATAATGTTTACGTTACACTCGGAACAAATAGCACTTACTTTTGAAATAATTCCGACTGTATCTTTGCCGATAACAGAAACTATTGTCTTCATAATATTACCCCTTTATAACATATTCGATTTATTTTAACATATAGAAAAATAAATATCAAATAAAAAATGTATGAATATTAGTGACTATTACCGACTTTTTTTGTATCAAATGCTAAATTTTTACACATTTTGTGGTTTGTTAAAAAAATAACACAATATATTGTTGACAAACTGCCAAAATTAGAGTAGAATATTAACACCAAAATAATCATTTAAATTACGGAAGTTCACATATAAAGGAGAAACAATATGCAACACAATAATTGGTACGGATTCAAAGAGGGAGTATGGCAGAAGGAAATAAATGTTCGTGATTTCATCCAGCAAAACTATACCGCTTATGAAGGTGACGATACATTTTTAGCAACTGCCACCAAAAGAACCAACGAGCTTATGAAAAAGCTCAACGCTCTTTTTGCGCTGGAACGTCACTTGGGAGGCGTGCTTGATATTGATACCGAGACTGTTTCTTCTCTTACAGCTTATGCTCCCGGATATATTGACAAGGAAAATGAGCTTATTGTCGGAATGCAGACAAATAGACCTTTAAAGCGTGGTGTTAACCCGTTTGGCGGTATGAGAATGGCAAGACAAGCCTGTGAAGCCTATGGCTACAAGCTCAACCGCAAAATCGAGGACCAGTTTGCTTTCAGAACAACTCATAATGACGGTGTTTTCAGAGCATATACCGATGAGATGAGATTGGCTCGACACAGTCATTTAATCACCGGTCTTCCCGACGCTTACGGCAGAGGCAGAATCATAGGCGACTACCGTCGTGTTGCGCTTTATGGTATAGACCGCCTTATCGAAGAAAAAAAGAAGGACAAAAAAGCTCTTGAAAACCGTCTTTTCGATAATGATACTATCCGATTGACCGAAGAGCTTCACAAACAAATCGACTTTTTAGGCAAAATCAAAGAAATGGCTAAAATGTACGGTTTTGATATAAGTGAGCCCGCAAAGGATACAAAAGAAGCTATCCAATGGACCTATTTCGGTTATCTTGCCGCTATAAAGGAGCAAAACGGTGCAGCTATGTCGTTGGGTCGTGTGAGCACCTTCTTTGATATTTATATTGAAAGAGATATTAAGGCAGGCTCACTCACAGAAAGCTCTGCTCAAGAGCTAATCGACGATTTTGTTATGAAGCTTCGCATTGCCCGTCATTTAAGAACACCCGAATACAATGACCTTTTTGGCGGCGACCCAATGTGGATTACCGAAGCGGTTGGCGGTATGGGTGAAAACGGTAAAACCTTGGTTACAAAATCAAGCTTCCGTATTCTTAATACCCTTTATACATTGGGCTCATCTCCCGAGCCTAATCTCACCGTTCTTTGGTCAAATTCATTGCCCGAAGGCTTTAAGAAATTCTGTGCAAAGGTTTCCTGCGACACCGACTCTATTCAGTACGAAAATGACGATATAATGCGCCCGATTTACGGTGACGATTATGCAATCGCCTGCTGCGTATCAGCTATGAAGGTTGGTAAGCAAATGCAGTTCTTCGGTGC
>JAZNRN010000038.1:0-12393 GCA_045590775.1 Acutalibacteraceae bacterium | reverse complement strand
TTTGAATATATGTCTCATGATGAAAAGAGACGTAATACATTTTTCGGCTTTTATACCATAATTAAGGCATTAACTGAAAGACTTCGCAAGCCTGTACTTGAGTGGATTGTAAAAATGGCGGTATTCAATATAGCTCTTGTGATAGTTTATTTTGTTTTTGCAAAATTTATCGGATTTTCACTCGAGGAATTAGGTGTTTTAGGAAAGTATGGAGCAGTTATATTATGGGTGCTTGGAAATATTGTTTTCGTAGTTTACGATATTGCACTATCCCGTTTTTCTATGATGTATATGGCGGTCATTCATCCTAAAATTAAAAGGCTTATGAAATAACAAAAAACCCTTTACTATTTGAAGTAAAGGGTTTTAATTTTATGTTCCGCACATTTTCATTACAAGGCTGTGGGGGAGTAGCTTTGCCAAAATTCGGTAGAATTTGTAAAAGGCTTTGTTGGTGTAAACCGCTTTTTTCTTACTTGAAGCTATAATACTCTTTTTTGCCATTACAGAGGGGTTTACACGTGGAAGCATATCAAAGGTACTACTTTTCCCTTTATCAATGCCCGCAACACTCAAAAACTCGGTATCCATGGGGCCGGGGCAGGCGGCTAAAACATTGATTTTACGTTTTTTAAGTTCCTCACGCAAAGCACGACAAAAACTCATTACATAAGCCTTTGTCGAGGAATAAACCGCCATACGTGTGTTTGGTGCAAAGGAAGCAATCGAGCAGGAATTGATTATTTCAGAGCCCTCTTTCATATAGGGTAGGGTAAGTGATGTCATAACCGTAAGCGCTTCACAGTTAAGTCTCACCATACCGGCGTTTTCCTCGGTCGAAAGCTCACTGAAATCACCTAATTTTCCGAAGCCTGCGTTATTTATCAAAAGCCTGACATTTGCGGTTTTATCCTTCAAAAGTTTTTTATATTCTTGGATTGCTGAATTTGAAGTGATGTCTAAAGCCAATACACGTGTTTTCTTCTTTAGCTTTATTGCCAATTCTTCTAATTTTTCTTTACGTCTTGCGATTAGCCAAATTTCATCAATATCATTACGAAGCGTGTCGGTATGAATTGCAAAAAAGCTTCCCATACCAGAGGATGCACCCGTGATTACAGCGATATTCAAGATAACGCACTCCCTTTTTGTTGTTTTTATAATTATTATATATAATTATTGATTTTAAATCAACAATAAAAATTTTTATTGACATCGGGGTATGGTTTGCGGTATAATCTATAATCGATGGGGTATGGCATTATTGATTTTTATGCTGTACCAATAATTCATTCTTGTAGTTTTATTTGTGAAAATTAAGGAGGGTTTATTTTGAAAAGAACATATCAGCCTAAAAAGCTTCATCGTAAAAAAGAGCACGGCTTTTTGAAGAGAATGGCTACTGCAAACGGTAGAAAGGTACTTTCACGTCGCAGAGCTAAAGAAAGAAAGCAACTCACATACTAAAAGCCACTTTTTTGTGGCTTTTCCTTTTATTAAAGGGATTTTTTAAATGAAGAATTTATTAAAGATTAAAGAAAATTATGAGTTCAGACGTGCTTATCAAAGGGGAAAAGCTTTAGTAACACCTTATGCCGTGATTTATGTTTATAAAAATAAACATAATAACATAAGGCTTGGAATTACAGCCGGTAAAAAAATCGGAAAGGCAGTAAGCAGAAACCGTGCAAAAAGGGTTATTACCGCCGCTTTCCGCAACTTGCTTCCGCTTATTCCAAAAGGATATGATTATGTTATAGTAGCACGTGTACGTATTTTGACCGTTAAAAGTACGGTTGTAGAAGGAATGTTTAAAAAAGTCTTAAACGAAGCCGGCTTTTTAAACGCAAATGAAAATGATGGGTAAATTGTTGATTAAACTGATAAGGTTTTATAAAAGAAATATTTCACCCGCAAAGGCTCCATGTTGCCGATTTACACCTACCTGTTCATCCTACGCTATTGAGGCAATCGAAACACACGGTGCGATAAAGGGCTTTGCATTGGCTTTGTGGCGGATTTTACGCTGCCACCCTTTTTGCAAGGGAGGATATGATCCCGTCCCACCGAAGAAAAAACGAAACTTTAAAAAATAACCAATTTGACAAACTAGTCAAAACGGAAGGTGCAATATATGTTTGATTTTATTAACAAGCCTTTTGGCTTTATACTGGAAAAATTATCTGATTTATTCGGCGGAAGCTTTGCTTGGGCAGTTTTTGCTTTTACATTGGTAATCAATATAATTTTAATTCCTCTTACCATTAAGAGTCAAAAATCTTCGGTTCAACAAACTCGTCTCAAGCCGAAGCTTGATGAGCTTAAAAAACGCTACGGTAACGATAAACAAAAATTTGCCGCAGCACAACAACAGCTTTACCAGGAAGAAAATGTCTCAATGTCGGGCGGATGTCTTCCAATGCTTTTGAGACTTATTATTATGATGAGTATTTATACTCTTATTTTGTCACCCCTTACATATATGACAGGGGTTGAAAACAAGAAGATAAACAATGTTACCGGCGAAATAAAAACCAGTCTTACCGAAATCGAAAAGAAGGACAAGGATAGATATAGCGAATTTGTAACAAAGTATGGTTGGGATATAAATCGCCCTGAGCTTAGCCTTGTTAGTCTTGTTAGAAATGATGACGGTAAAGCCGATACAAAGGAATTATTAGGCGATAAAAAGTTTGCGAAAATCGAAAAAGATTTCGATAGCATTGTTGCAAAGGACAAGGAAACCCACATTGATTACAGCTTTATAACATCAAAAATTGACTTGACAGAAAAGCCTGATTTTTCGTTTGATATTTTTAATGCTTGGCGCCCGATTTGGATTATGCCGATTATAGCCTTTGTGGCACAAATTTTGTCAAGCTTGCTTTCTATGAAGATAAACAAGAAAAATAATCCCGATGCACCGAGTATGGCGGGTATGATGCTTACAATGCCCCTTATATCATTATTCATTGGTTTTACATTGCCCGGCGGTGTTACTTTCTATTGGGCTTGTTCATCGCTCATAGGTGGTCTTTTACAGGTTGCAGTTCAGTATTACTACGGACCGCACAAGATGTTATCTGCACAGCGTGCGAAAGAACTTGTAAAGCAGTCCGATTTTGAAGCTACACAAATCGAAAAATTTGCAGATAAATAATATAAGGAGAGAGAAATTTGATTAAAGAAGCAATAGGCTTCGGTGCAACTATAGACGAAGCAAAAGAAAATGCCATTAAGAATTTAGATGCCGGAGAATTGGATGATGTGCAATTTGATGTGATTGCATTCCCGAAAAAGAAGGTTTTGGGACTTTTTGGTGGTGCAAAGGCACAGGTAAAAGCCTTTGTTGAAATTCCCGATAAAAAGAAAAATTCTAAAAAGAATCAAAAAGCAAAAACAAAAAAAGAAAAAACCCAAGCTAAAGCTCCTAAAGAGAGCGAAAAGCAAGAAGTATTAAAGCAAACTCCCGATACCAAATCAAATCAATATAATGATTTCGGCGAACCCGTAAGTGAACAGGAGCTTGATGCCGATTCACCTGCAAAACGTGCAGTTGATTATATTAAAGAAATTTTGAAGAAGCTTAATTGCGGTGAAATTGATATTAAGGTTGCAAGCAGAGAAAATGCCTCTCTTCTTATCCTTGACGGTGAGGATATAAGTATTCTTATCGGCCGCAGAGGTGAAACACTTGATGCGTTGCAGTATTTGGCTTCACTCGCCGCAAACAACGGTGGCGGTCATTACAAAATTTCTCTTAATATCGGTTCTTATCGTGAAAAGAGAGAGGAAACCTTGGTGGCTCTTGCTAAAAGAATTTCTGCACAGGTTTTAAAGACCGAAAAATCTCGTACACTTGAGCATATGAATCCTTATGAAAGAAGGATTATTCACACGACGGTTCAGTCTATTGAGGGCGTTGTTTCAAAGTCTTTTGGCGAAGGAAACGAAAGAAGAATCGTCATTGCTAAAGAAGGTATGCCCATAAGACCTTCGAGAACAAGAGATAATCGCAGAGGTGGCTCTAACAGAAATCAAAGAGCAAAAAGTAATGTGGTGGCATCTCCTGAAAGAGAACCCAAAAAGGATACCGACATCCCGCTTTATGGCAAAATCAATTAACTTTTAAACGACCACAAACTGTGGTCGTTTTTTGTCAATTTAATTTGACAAATATGTTAAAAAATAGTATAATATGTGTGACTGATTTTAAAATAGTAAAATAGGCAATAATATGTGTGTTAAAAAAACACCTCTCTCGGTTCTCAAATAAATTTTGATAGGAGTGCCTTATTTGGATAAATTTGTAATAAACGGAGGAAAAGCCTTAAAGGGTGAAGTCAGAATAAGCGGAGCAAAGAATGCCGCTGTTGCTATACTTCCGGCTGTTTTATTGGCTGAAGGTCCGTGTATAATAGATAATCTTCCTGATATTTCGGACGTTTCCGCAATATTAAATGTAATGCGTGAATTGGGTGCTGAAATCAGGCTTATAAATAAAACGAGCGTTGTAATAGATCCTACTTACGTGAACTCTTTTGTTGTTTCGCAAAAAATGGCAGAGGGTATGCGTGCTTCAAGTTATTTCTTGGGTGCGTTACTTGGTCGAATGAAAAAAGCACGAGTTGCCCCTCCCGGTGGTTGCGATTTTGGAGTTCGCCCTATTGACCAGCATATCAAAGGTTTTGAGGCACTTGGCGCTAAAATGTCCTTTGAAAATGGTATGGTTGACGGAAAGGCTATGATGCTTAAAGGCGCTTCGATTTACCTTGATGTTGTTTCGGTTGGCGCCACGGTTAATATTATGTTAGCTGCAGTTAAGGCAAAGGGATTAACAGTTATCGAAAACGCTGCAAAAGAGCCTCACATTGTTGACCTTGCAAACTTTTTAAACAGTATGGGTGCTAATATTATGGGTGCCGGTACCAATATGATTAAAATTCGTGGTGTTGATAAATTAAAGGGTACTTCATACAGCATTATTCCCGACCAAATTGAAGCAGGTACTTATATGACTGCGGCAGTTGCTACTATGGGCGATGTTCTTGTGACAAACGTTACTCCAAAGCATTTGGAGTCGATTATCGCAAAGCTTCGTGAAACAGGTGCTACTATTGAGGAATATGATGAAGCTGTTAGAGTTACAATGACAACAAGGCCTAAAAAATGTAATGTTAAAACAATGCCTCATCCCGGCTTTCCTACAGATATGCAACCTCAAATTGCAACGCTTCTTACCATTGCAGATGGGACAAGCATTGTTACAGAGGGCGTATGGGACAGTCGCTTTAGATATGTTGAACAGTTAACTCTTATGGGTGCAGATGTTCAGGTTGACGGAAAAACTGCCGTAATCGCAGGTGTTAAGTCATTAAATCCCGCTCCTGTTAAGGCAGTCGATTTAAGAGCCGGTGCCGCAATGATTATTGCAGGTCTTATGGCAGAGGGTGAAACCTGTGTGGAAAACACGATTTACATCGACAGGGGTTATGAAAATGTCGTTGAAAAGTTTTCGGCTTTGGGCGCTGATATTAAGCGTGTTCCTATCAAGGATGACACTTTTGTATTAAAACAAGCATAATTTATAATTTAAGTGTGACAGGTAACTGCCACACTTTTTTAGCCAAAGCACCTAAACTAAGACCCTGCCTTAAAGGGCGGTATTTAGGTAGCTTTCGGCTCATCTCAGTTCATAGGCTGACGGATTTACGAGTATTAAAACACAAGCCACAGCGGAAAATACTTGTTTCAAAATCTGATTCGAGTTTAAATGCTTTGGCTAAAGAAGGTAAAATAATGTCAATAATTTGTCCGCTTTTTAGCGGTTCTACAGGCAACAGTACATATATTGCAACCGAAAAAAGCAGTATTTTAATTGATGCGGGTGTTTCGGCAAAAGCTATTATAGAACAGCTTTCTTTACGTGGTGTCGATGTATCTGCGATAAAAGCTATCGCCGTTACACACGAACATTCTGACCATATAAAAGGACTAAAACCCATTCTCAAAAAGAGTGGCGCTATGCTATTGGCAAGTGAGAAAACACTTCAAAATCTTGCACACCTTGATGTGATACCCACTGACTGCAAAACAGTCGATTTAGATAATGAGTATTTTGAAATTGGGGATATTGCGATAAATAGATTTGCTACTAGTCACGACTGCGAGGGTTCAAGTGGATATACCCTTATGCTCCCGACAAATAAAAAGTTTTCTCTTTGCACCGACCTTGGAATTATTACTAACGAAGTGAGTAGTGCGCTAAAAGGTAGTGACCTTGTTTTGCTCGAATCTAATCACGATGTTGAAATGCTTAAAAGGGGGCCGTATCCGCCACACTTAAAGGTGAGAATTATGGGGGATAAAGGACATATTTCAAATAACACCTGTGCGAGTGAGCTTAAAAAGCTTTTTGAAATCGGCACAAATCAGTTCATTTTGGGACATTTAAGTCAAAATAACAATACACCTGTTTTAGCCCGTGCGACGGCCGAGGCTTCACTTATGGATTTGGGGGCTGAAAACGGTAAGGATTATTTATTGAAGGTGGCATCACCCATTGGTAACGGAGTGAGTATTTTATGATTAAGACAACAATTATTTCACTCGGAAAATTGAAGGAAAAATATTTGTGCGAAGCTGTAAAGGAGTATTCAAAAAGACTTTCGGCTTATACAAAGCTTGAAATAATTGAGCTTGAGCCTATTCGTTTATCTGATAAGCCCTCAAACAACGAAATTGAAAATGCACTTTTAAAGGAAGCAGAGCTCATATTAAAGAAGATACCTCAAAACAGTGTGGTTATTTCTCTGTGTGTTGAGGGAAAGGAATTGACAAGTCCTGCCTTTGCTAAAAAAATTGAAGAATTTCAAAATATGGGTAAAAATATAACCTTTGTAATAGGCAGCTCTTATGGACTAAGTGAAAAGGTGAAATCGGCCTCGAGTATTCGTTTATCGCTATCACAAATGACCTTTCCACATCAGCTTTTCAGGGTTTTATTGCTCGAACAAATTTATCGGGGCTTTAAGATTATCGAAGGCTCGACATATCATAAATAAAACGGATATTCCAAAAGGAATATCCGTTTTTAAATGCAACTATTTTATAATTTTTATTGATTCAATAATGGGCTGATTTGAAGCCAATACTGTACCGTTATCATCGGTGACAGGGGTGTTTTGGGCAATTTTATCAACAACCTCCATACCACTTGTAACATAACCAAAAGCAGCATATTGGCCATCTAAAAATAATGAGTCTTCGTGAACGATAAAGAACTGTGAGGAAGCCGAATCAAAGCTTAAACCGCTGCGTGCCATTGAAATTACTCCACGTTTATGTGAAATGTTGTTTTCAACACCGTTTGCAGAAAATTCGCCTTTAATAGTTTCATCACTGCCACCAAAACCTGTACCCTCGGGGTCACCACCTTGAATCATAAAACCGCTGATTATTCTGTGGAAGGTAAGACCATCATAAAAACCATCTTCAGCTAATTTTACAAAGTTTGAAACGGTAATAGGAGCAGTGTTTGCGTCAAGCTCTAATTCAATTTTACCGTAGTCTTTAATTGTGATAACTGCTTTTACGGCGCCTTTAACTTCTGATGTGTCACTTTTAGCATCCTCAGAACAGCCCATAAAGGCAAAAAGCAGTAGTATTGACATTAGAATAGCTAAAATTTTATTTATCATGACGGGTATCTCCTTTTTCCTTGTAAGGAATATATTTAACCTTACGTTTTTTGATTTTTGAATAATTAAGCTTTATGCAAAGCAAAATGAACAATACAATTAGAATTACAACCACTATTAAAGCGGCCTTCATATATTTTGAAGTAAAAAATGCTTTTACATGATGTGCAAAAACCAATATGGCACTTGAATCAATATCTTCTCCGACAACCAAATCAACAGTACCAATTAGCTTTTCGGCATAGTAAATTTTGGCTTTTCCTAAAATTTGTCCTTTTTTAATCGGGGCATCAACGCTTTCGGCAATAAGCTCAGGCTTTATAATTATTGTTGAATCATCTGCGTTATTTGGAAGAATAGAAATAAACGGCTCTTTAAAATAAAGCGGGGCAAAATCAGTATCGCTCGCAAGATTTAATGGAATTTCGCAGACCGGTTCATCAGAATCGGCAATTTTTTTAAACGCAAAGTTGTTAAACGCCCAACGATAAAGCTCACGACTTTCTTTAAATTGGTGGTTTCCGGTATTTGAGCATCCCATCAAAACGCACATATAATTGTATCCGTTATAAGAAGCGGTGCTGACAAGACATCTTCCTGCTTCGTCGGTATATCCTGTTTTAACACCCTTTGCATATTGATAATAATAATTGGTATTCGGATTTTGCAGGTAGTTGGTGGTCGTAAGTGTTCGCTCTCCCGACATATTAGTGGCGGCAACGGTATATCTTGCGGAAGAAACAACCTCGCTGAACAGCTCGTTTTTAAGAGCATATTTTGTCAGGGTATAAATATCTCTGACAGTTGTATAATTATCCTTGTGATGAAGTCCTACAGGATTTTCATAAGAAGTTCCTTTGAGATTTAATTCTTTTGCCTTATTGTTCATAAGACTTACAAAATTTTCGATAGAGCCACTATAATATTCTGCAGCTAAATAGGTGCAGTCACCACAGGAAGACATCAAAACATAATAAAGCAAATCAAGCTGTGAAATTTGCTCACCGGCTTTAAGATTTGAAACAACACTGCCTGTACCTAAAACAATTTCAAGTGCAGATTCACTCATAGCGATTTTTGCATTTTTATCAAATTTTTCGCTTTCTAACATAATCACAGCAGTCATAATCTTTGTGATTGATGCAGGATAAACCTTTTTGTCAATATTCTTTTCGTATAAAAATTCGCCTGTATCAAGTGAAATTAAAGCGCCGGCTTTTGCAGTAATTTCAAATTCTGTCACTTCATAAGCACCGACAGTCAAGGGACTTAAAATGCCTACGAGTAAGAAAACAGAAAAAATAACCGAAAAAATCTTTTTTAGCATAGCATTCTTCCTTAATTTATGGTATTATATACATATAATAGCATATTGATGAAAAAAAATAAAGTGTTATTTGGGTGAAATTATGGTATATATAACGGGTGATATGCACGGTTGTCTTGAAAGACTTTATGATAAAAACTTCAGACGTTTAAAGAGCGGTGATGTTCTTATTGTGTGTGGAGATTTTGGATATATTTTTGACGGGTCCAAAACCGAAAAAAAGGTGATAAACTTTTTTGCAAACAGGCGTTTTGTAACCGCCTTTGTTGATGGCACACATGACAATATGAATAGAATAAACCGCTGCAAAACCACCTATTGGCACGGTGGTATGATTCATAGAATAAGCGGAAATTTAATTCATCTTATGCGTGGTCAAATTTTTGAAATCGAGGGGAATAAGTTTTTCACCTTTGGTGGTGGAGAAAGTACCGATAAGGATATGCGTATGCAGGAGGGAAATTGGTGGCAGGAGGAAGAACCCACGCCTCAAGAAATGGCTCTCGGCGCCAAAAATCTGGATGAGGCGGGCTTAAAGGTCGATTACATCATTACCCATGAGCCACCCTCCCTTGTAAAAAGCTCTATGCTTTATCGCAAGGGGCTCACAGACCGAACAAACAAATTGAATGGTTATTTTGAAGAAATAAGCCGTTCCTGTCAATTTTCACATTGGTATTTCGGCTCACTTCACGAGGACAGAAAGATAACACCACGATATACCTGTACATTTAAAAATATGTATCCAATTACCAGAAAATAAAATTATAAATCAAAAACCTGCTGTGATAAATTCTGATAGAATGTCAAAAACACAGCAGGTTTTGTTTATTTGATTTTCAGTTCCCAAAAAGCCACAGCACTGGCAGCGGCAACATTTAGTGAATCAACGTTATGATACATAGGAATTTTTACAGTATAGTCAGAGCTTTCAATGGTATTATTCGAAAGACCCATGCCTTCTGTGCCTAAAATAATAGCAAGTTTATCTTCACTTTTTAATGAACTGTCATCAATACTGATACTTTTATCTGTAAGAGCCATTGAAACGGTCTTAAAACCCAATTCTCGTAATTTTGGGGTATTGGTAGGCATATTTTTATGAGATTCAATATAAGTCCAGGGAATTTGAAAAACAGTTCCCATACTGACTCTTACACTTCTGCGAAGCAAAGGGTCACAGCAGGTAGTGGTCACAAGGACTGCATCTATTCCCAAAGCGGCGGCACTTCTGATAATTGCTCCCATATTTGTAGAATCTGTAATACTCTCAAGCACCGCAATACGCTTAGCATTTTTACAGACCTGCTCAACTGTAGGAAGAATCGGTCTTTTGAATACTGCCAAAGCGCCTCTTGTCATAGAATATCCGGTTATATTTTCCAAAATCTCATCATCTGCCACATAAATCGGAATATCTTTAAGATTTTGTACTAAAGACTTCGAATTTCCTCTTAACTGCGATTCACTTAAAAGTAAGGACAGGGGAGTTAGACCACAATTTATCGCTAAATCAATTACCTTGTAGCTTTCAGCAATGAAAATTCCTTTTTCGGTGTGCTGTCGGTTACGTAACTGATTTTCCGTAAGCCTAAAATAAGGGTCTAAATTCGGCTCGTTTGTATTTGTTATTTTAATTATATTTGACATAAAAAAATCCTTTTTCTTTTTTAGTCATAATAGCATAAAATAATGATGTTTTCAATAGACTTTGACCTTGTTTTTCTTGATATTTCATATATTAAGTGATATAATTGTTGCAAGTAAATTTTTGAATCATAGCAGTCGAATTTAAAAGAGGAATACGATGTATAAAATTATCACTAAAAAGATATTAAACAAAACAGTCACACAAATGGAAATATATGCTCCGCTCGTTGCAAATAAAGCAAAGGCGGGACAATTCATCATTTTAAGAGTTGATGAAGATGGTGAAAGAATACCCCTGACAATAGCAGGTACAAACAAGCAAAGCGGTACTGTTAAAATCATTTTTCAAACAGTAGGAGCTACTACATATTCACTTTCTCTTAAAAACGAGGGAGAGTATATTGCCGATTTTGCAGGACCTCTCGGCAATCCTACCAAAACCGAAAATATCAAAAAAGTTTGTATTATAGGTGGAGGTGTCGGTTGTGCCATTGCACTTCCGGTAGCAGAGGAGTTTAAAAGCAAAAATGCCACAGTCACAAGTATTATCGGCTTTAGAAATAAGGATTTACTTATTTTAGAGGATGAATTTAATTCTTGTAGTGATTCTTTGA
Organism: Acutalibacteraceae bacterium; assembly: GCA_045590775.1. Lineage (GTDB taxonomy): Bacteria > Bacillota > Clostridia > Oscillospirales > Acutalibacteraceae > UBA737. Next base: position 1,102 of record JAZNRN010000038.1, on the reverse strand, counting down.
TTGTTGTGACCGATGACGGAAGCTATGGTGAGAAGGGCAATGTTACAATGCCCTTAAAAGCACTTTTAGAAAACGGTGAAAAATTTGATATGATTATAGCTATCGGTCCGCTTGTTATGATGAAGTTTGTGGTAGCTACAGCTAAAGAATTTGATGTTCCTGTTACTGTTTCGATGAATCCCATTATGATAGACGGAACGGGTATGTGCGGTGGATGTCGTTTGACACTTGTGCGTGAAGGTAAGCGTATTACAAAATTCGCTTGCGTTGACGGACCTGATTTTGACGGTTATGAGGTTGATTTTGACGAGGCAATGTCAAGAAATACAATGTATAAGGATTTTGAACGGCATGCTTATGAAGAAAACTGTAATTTATTTGGAAAGGTCGGTAAACAGTAATGGCACTTAACCCAAAAAGACACAAAATGCCGACGCAAAGCCCTGAAAAGAGAGTACATAACTTTGATGAAGTGGCTTTAGGCTATACCGCCGAAATGGCGATTGGCGAAGCACAGCGTTGCCTTAACTGTAAAAATGCGGTTTGTGTTACAGCCTGTCCTGTTAATATAAATATTCCGTCCTTTTTGTCTCTTGTAAAAGAGGGAGATTTCAAGGGCGCTTATGATGAAATTACAAAGGTTTCTTCGTTGCCTGCTGTTTGCGGCAGAGTTTGTCCGCAGGAATTGCAATGTGAAAGCAAATGCACAATGGGTATAAAATTTGAGCCTGTGGCTATCGGCAGGGTAGAGCGCTTTGTTGCCGATTGGCATAATGAAAATGATGACAGAGATATTAAAAAGCCTGTATCAAACGGAAAAAAAGTTGCTGTCATAGGTTCGGGTCCATCAGGACTTACTTGTGCAGGAGATTTGGCAAGAAGAGGGTATGATGTAACTATTTTTGAAGCGCTTCATACCGCAGGTGGTGTTTTGGTTTATGGTATCCCTGAATTTAGACTGCCAAAGCGCATTGTAGCTAAAGAGGTAGAATCACTTAAAAAATTAGGTGTAAAAATCGAGACTAATGTAATAATCGGTAAAACACTTACTATTGATGAATTGTTAGAGAACGGTTTCGAGGCGGTGTTCATCGGCTCGGGA
>JAZNRN010000037.1:0-3689 GCA_045590775.1 Acutalibacteraceae bacterium | reverse complement strand
CCTTTAAAACGAAAATAATAAAGAAAACCGCAATCAATATAATCAAAAAAGAAATTATATAAAGCAAAAGAGATTTCTTATTAAGCGTGGTTTTTGAGGCGGATTTTTTCACAAGCCCAAAACGCCTTAAAGCATTTGTTACAGGCTTATAAATTATAAGCACAGTTGCAGCATTTATTGTTGCTTTGGTCAGATTAAAAGGTAATAAAAGCGTCGGTATCATTTCTGCAACCTCGCCACTTGTCACACCCATATAAAGTGGTGTTATAAAATAGTTTGCCACCATCATAATAGCCGTAACAACAAAAACCGAAGAAACTGCCGCTAAAACAGCTCCCGAAAAGGTTCTTTTGTATTTATAAATACTACCGATTATAAGAGCAAAGCTGCCGCTTGCAATAAAATTCATAAGCAACCCGTAAGGCCCTGTGTCACTTATCGACAAAAACTCAAAAAATGCCACAAAAGCAGCTGAAATAATACCATATAACGGACCGAGTAAAAAAGAAACAACCGATATAATTGCATCTTTGAAATCAAAGGTCAAAAAACCTACCTTAAATTTGAAAATAAAGGTAAAAAGAAATGCTATTGCCGAAAATACTGCTGTAATGATTATTTTATTCAGATGTTCCCTTTTCACGCTATCACCTACAAAAAAAGCCCTGCTGTAAAAAATACAACAGGGCAAAATAAATATCATATAAAAAGTCTGTTCTTTCATCCGGACTTAGATAGTAAAAATGCTTTTTTCACTAACCTTACCGTCGGCTTTTGAATTTCACCAAATCAACCAAAATGGCTCGTGGGCTTTACCACCGGTGAGGATTTGCACCTCGCCCTGAACATAAGTTATTATACGCTTTAAACAAATAAAAGTCAATCCTATTTTGTCATTTCCAAAAATTCCGCTTCAGAAATAATATTGATACCGAGACTTTGTGCTTTTGTAAGCTTGCTTCCTGCCTCTTCGCCTGCCAATACATAGTCGGTCTTTTTTGAAACAGACGAAGAAGTTTTACCGCCAAAGCTTTCAATAATTTTTGAAGCCTCAGTACGAGTTAGGGTTGAAAGAGTACCGGTAAGGACAAATATTTTATTCTCAAAGCGTAAATCTTTTATTTCCTTTTTGGATTTTGTATTGACACCATAGGATTTAAAGCGCTCAACCATAAGCCTTGTTTCCTCCAACGAGAAAAATTCGGCACAAGATTTTGCCAAAACCTCACCGATACCATCAATTGCGAGCATTTCGTCGGCAGTAGCATTCATCAGCGAATCAATATCCAAAAACTTTTCACTTAATAGCTTTGCCGCTTTAGCGCCTATATGGCGAATTCCAAACGCAAAAATCAAGCGAGATAAATCGTTATCCTTTGATTTTTCGATGGCATTTTTAAGGTTGTTTACGGTTTTTTCGCCCGTTCTTTCAAGCAGACCTACTCTCTCATAATCGAGGTTATAAATATCATCAATATTAGAAATAAGACCTGCATCCAATAGCTGTTCCAGTACTGCTGGACCCAGACCTTCTATATCCATAGCATCCCTTGAAGTGAAGTGGATTAAATGGCGAAGAAGCTGTGCGGGACAATCGGCGTTGGTGCATCTGATTACCGCTTCCCCCTCTTCCCTTGTGACAGGAGAATTGCAAGACGGACAAAGGCTTGGCATCTTGAAAATTTGCGAATTTTCACAATGTTTCTTAACACCTAAAACCTCCGGTATTATATCCCCTGCTTTTCTGACTATTATCGTATCACCTATGCCTATCTCCTTTGAAGTAATAAAATCCTCGTTATGAAGTGTGGCACGTGAAACAGATGTACCTGCAAGGGTTATCGAATCAAATATTGCGGTAGGAGTAAGTGCACCTGTTCTTCCGACTGCAATTTCAATTTCCTTTAATACAGTTTCTTTTTCCTCCGGAGGATACTTGAATGCGACTGCCCATTTAGGATACTTGGAGGTGCTTCCCAAATCTTCTCTGTATGACAGATTATCAACCTTTATTACAGCACCGTCAATATCAAAGGATAAATTGCCCCTTGTATCACCAATTCTTACAATTTCATCTATAACCTCGTCAGCAGTTTTGCAAGGCTTATAGGAAGGCAAGGTATGGAAACCTAAATCCTTTAAAAAATCAAGTGTTTCTATGTGCGAAGAAAACTCTTTCCCAACAATACGCTGAATATTAAATACAAATATATCAAGCCCACGTTCCTTTGTGATTTGTGGATTTTTTTGCCTCAAAGAGCCTGCCGCCGCATTTCTTGGATTTTTAGCCGGAGTCTCATCGTTTAATTCCTGACGCTTAACAAGCTTTAAAAAGCTTTCACGAGGCATATAAACTTCTCCTCTAACCTCTAAATCGCCATCAAACTTTATAGCCTTTGGAATACTCTTAATCTGCATTAAATTAGCCGTTACGTCTTCGCCGGTCTCACCATCTCCACGTGTAGAGCCTCTAAAAAAGAGACCGTCTTTATATTCAAGACTAACAGAGAGTCCATCAATTTTAGGCTCTACCGAAAAAACCGTTTTGCTTAAATCAATTTTTTGAGCAAACTCTTTAAATTCATCATACGAAAAAACATCTTGTAAGCTTTCCATTTTTACGGTATGTGCTACAGGTGTGAAAAGTCGCAAAGCCGCACCGCCAACAGTAACAGTCGGTGAATCTATTGCTTTAAACTGCGGATATTCATTTTCGAGGTTTTCCAGCTCACGAAGCATTGCATCATACTCAAAATCCTCTATTTCGGGGGAATCCTCAATATAATACTTCTTATTATGGTATTTGAGTGTTTCACTCAACTCTTTTATTCGTTTTTCAGCTTCAAAAATTTCCATAACTTCTCCTAGAAACTTTAATTTTTCCTATTCAGAAATAGCGCCGTAATCATTTATTAAACCGCCGGTATTGTCATTTTCACTCTCAATAACATTAGTGAATGCGTCGGGAGTTTTTCCGACAATTACTGTTTGAGCCGCAATGGCACTTGTTTTTGCATTTATTCCCTTTGTATAACCCGCCATTACGAAGCTTCCTTTAACATTTATCTCCACATTTATGATATGTAAAACCTGATTTATACCTGCCGATTTAAACTCGTGTGAAAATGTGACAAATGCGGTTGAGGTCAAGTGCATATTAAACTTTATTTGCGGACCAAAGCCTTGCGTGTAGGTACTGCCAAAAAAAGTGCCGAGAGGAATACCTATTTTATAGTGTTCCTTTGAATCAACAAGATATGACAGTTCATTTGAAATTTTGCTTTTGAGGGCATTTACAGAATAAGTATCGATTTCAAGACTTGTCACATAGCCCTCATCATTCAAACTCAAATGTGCAATATCATCGTAAGAAATATTTTCTTTTTCAAGAACCGTAAGTATTGCATCGTTGGCACAGTTAAGCATTATCGTTTCAGCACAGCTTTTGGCGTAATTCATTATAACAGGCTGCATTTTCCCAAAAACAATGCCTAATAAAACGATAAAAATTATTAAAGTAAATAAAAAAACCTTGAAAGGAGATTTTTTGCGTTTTTTTCTTCTTTTTATAACCCTTCACCCTCTTTCCGTTAATATTCTATGGAAAAAGGGTGAAATTTGTTAAAAACTAAAATTCATTATTCGACACAAACGGTGCCATCTTCCTTTACGGTAATTTCCATACCATC
>JAZNRN010000036.1:0-40332 GCA_045590775.1 Acutalibacteraceae bacterium | reverse complement strand
TCAAAACCGGCATTGCAAAAAGCCGAGATAGAATGGAAGAAGGACATCCAAATGCCTTTTGCACCAAAGTCATGGATAAACGTCGGCATCATCACTAAGGCACCGAGCAGCTCAATCAGGAAAGTGACCTTCAACACAAAGCACGTCAGTCTTACAAAGCCGCCAACCTTCCGTGCGGCAATGGCTTCTTGCCTCGTGCTTCGTTGCATCAAAGATATCTTTCTTCCCGAAAGCAAGGCAAAGGATGCTGCAACCGTGATGACACCAAGACCACCGATCTGAATCAGCACCAAAATTACGCTCTGCCCAAACGCCGACCAATAGGTTGCGGTATCTTGAACGACAAGTCCCGTTACGCATACTGCCGAGGTTGAGGTAAATAACGCTTCGTTAAACGGTGTTACGATACTGCTTTTGGTTGATATCGGAAGCATCAGCAATAACGCACCCACAAGTATAACTCCCGCAAAACCGAGTATGATGATTTGAAACGAGGTAAGTCCTCTCTTTTTATGTATCAGATCAGCCATAATGCTTCTCCTTATCTCCCTTTTGTTGCCTTAATTATACATTTTTTCAATTTAAGGCAGTGTTAGAGGATTTTTTCTCGCATTAAGATTGCATAAAGAAAAAGAAAACCGAACGAGTTTTAATACCCGTCCGGCTTTTCTTGTGACAATTTGAATATTCAATTTTGGCTGCAACAGAGCATGGATTTCTGAGGCATATTTAGAATGATTTTTGCTCCTTTATAAAACCGCCGAAAAACCGATTTTGACCGGATTTTATGCAAATTGAGTTGGACAAAAATCAGCGAAAACCCTAGTGTTTATGCGGTTTTTTGGACTTTTGTCCTATTATACCACATTCCTCGATTCTTCTCACAATACCTGTTGCTTTCATATATAAACCTTTAATTATTCAGCTTTTTTCTTTTTTAAAACAACAAATGTAACGATTCCGCCTGCCACAAGTAGAACAACTACAGCAAGAACAATCCAAATCCACACACCGTTTTTACCGTCATCTTTTCCTTGACCACCATCATTTTGTTGTCCGTCATCATTTTCCGAAGTCTGAGTTGTTTCACCGTCAGGCAGAGTATCAGTATTGCCGGAGTTTCCGCTTACATTTGTATTAGGCTTTGTCTGTGTAGGGTCATTTGTCTGAGGAATTTCTTCATCTGGTTTGCTTGATACAGGCTTGTCAGAATCGTCACCAGCCTCGGGCACTTTAAATTCCACCTTAAAGGTAATACACTCTTTGTCCACTTTGGTGGAGGGGATGGTCTTGCCATTCACCGTTACGGTATAGGAAGATGCTACACGATAGCCGGTAGTAGTGGCTACAGTAATATTTGCAGAATATGTTTTGCCCGCCTCAAATTTTGGATTTTCTTTGGGATAAAGCACCTTGTTATCGGTCTCGTTGCGCCAATAGATTCCATTTTCATAAGCCGCACCATTATTTCCACGGTTGTTGCTCTCATAACCTGTGCCAGAAAGCAACGGATAATGCGGAGCTGCGCCTGCGGTGGGTGCTGCCAGTTTGAAATCAAATTTGGATACAGTAGCCAAACACATCGTGAAAGTATGGCTAACCTTTATCCTTTCCGCAGTACCAAGTGTAGTGACGGTAGCCGCCTTTCCGTTAAAGGTAGCAGTCACGCTAGCGCCATTGCCCTCGAAATAGTAAGCGTTATGAGCGATTTTAAGTTCTACAGTAGCGGTATAAAAGTAACCCGGTCTGAATTTTGCGCCTTTTGAAACAAGCGAGCCGGTTTCACTTTCGGTTTTCTTTTCATACCAGCAGATATTTTCGATAGCAACGTGGTCGGTTTCACAATTAGCAGTAAACTGAATCTCTGTTCCTGCAGCGGGACCGGGAACTTCATTAACCGACACTTTGTTAATCTTGATAAAGTTTTCTTTAGCCGCAAAGACGTTCATCTGCAGCATACTAAAAATGACTGTCAGCGACAAAATAATAGCAAGTGTTTTTTTCATAGTAATTTCTCTCCCTTTAATGTTCTGTTGGTCGTTGAAAATTTCAACATTTTGTGCTATAATTAAAAAGCTGATTGCACATTGTAAGATTTCTTACACCAATGCACCATAATTATAACTACTAACAGTTCATTTGTCCCCATACTAAAAGTATAGGTCGGGGTATTTTTTTATGAGAAAGTATGGCTTTTTGCGGTTCTGTGCCATTTTTCGATATATTTGGGTCAAAGGAGAAGAAAATGAGGAAATATCTTGCAATTATTTCTGTTCTGATGTTTTTAATATTAAATCTCTCCGGATGCAACACAATCGGAGATAAAAACGGTAGTCTGACCATTATTTACGGAGCTGCCGCATTACTCTCCCTTGTGCTTTTGCTGGGATGTGTTTTCCTTGTACGCAAAAAACGCATTTGGTTTATCACACTTTTTTCTTCCGTTCTCGTGGTCAATGTGGGTTATACCTTCCTTGCAATGTCATCTTGTTTAGAAGCGGCTCTATGGGCAAATCGTGTAGCATATCTCGGCTCTGTGTTTCTGCCGCTTGCGATGCTGATGATTATTCTAAACGTCACCAACACAAGACATCCAAGGTGGCTTCACGGCGTTTTAGGTATCATTTCAATATTGATTTTCTTAATTGCTGCCAGTCCGGGCATACTGCCAATTTACTATAAAGAGGTTTCTTTTGCGGTGGTTGACGGTGTTACCACACTTATCAAGGTATATGGACCGCTACATCCGATATATCTTGTCTATCTGCTTTGCTATTTTGCGGTTATGGTTACAGTTATCGTGCGAGCTCGATTGAAAAAAACCATAGAATCCGCCTCGCACGCAGTTATCCTTGCGATTGCGGTGTGGGTAAATATCGGAGTTTGGTTCATAGAGCAATTGGTTAATATCGATTTTGAAATGCTTTCAATTTCTTATATTATAAGTGAGCTTTTCTTGTTGGGGGTTCACCTTGTTATGAGGGAATACCAACAAATGAAAAAAATCGTCAATCAGGTAGAATCGGTGCAAAGTTACTCTACAAATGAAATTTCCACCCTCGGAAATATGCTCGAAAAGCCTATTGAACACGTCGTTTTCACTCCCGAGCGCATTGAGGAATATATGCAAGGAATGAAAACACTCACCCCAACAGAGCGTGAAATTTATGACGCTCATATAGCCAGAGTAACCTCAAAAGAAATTATGGCAAATATGAGCATCAAGGAATCAACCTTGAAATATCATAATCGAAACCTTTACGGAAAGCTGGGCGTATCCTCACGTAGGGAGTTGCTCGAAATACATAAGCATATTAAGTCTATACAATCCATGCTCGAAAACCCAAAAAATTTCAGCGGTGAATAGACAACCCCTTTGTGTATGGATCGAATTTTAATGTACTGACATATACAAAAATGACAATTATAAGTTAGAATATCCGTAAACATATTTAAAAAGGACATTTTATGAATAATATGAATTTTGGCGAAATTTTATCCCCTGTGGGCAACGAAGAAATGCTGATAGCGGCAGTCAGAAGCGGTGCTGATGCGGTGTATCTCGGTGCAAAGGATTTTTCGGCACGAAGAAACGCCGAAAACTTTTCTTTGGATGAGCTTAAAAAAGCTATAGACTACTGCCATATCAGAGGGGTCAGAGTATATCTTACGCTCAACATTTTAATTAAAGAAAGCGAACTTGGAAGCGCATTTAATTTAGCACAAGATGCCTACAATTTAGGTGTTGACGGAATCATTGTCGAGGATATAGGACTGGCTCGTGTTTTGCACGAAAAAATACCGGCACTTCCCCTTCATGCTTCAACTCAAATGTCGGTACACTCTGCGTCGGCGCTACCGATTTTAAAAAAGCTAGGCTTTTGTCAGGTAGTAGCCGCTAGGGAAATGTCCAAAAACGAGCTTAAGTTGCTGTGCGAAAAGGCAAAGGAATTGGACATCATCGTTGAGACTTTTGTTCACGGCGCACTTTGTATGTCGGTTTCGGGGCAATGCTTGCTTTCTGCCTTTTTGGGTTCTCGAAGCGGAAACCGAGGTCTTTGTGCCGGTCCTTGCCGACTTCCCTTTAGTGCAAAGGGTGGCACAGGCTATGATTTAAGCCTTAAAGACCTGTCCTTGCTCGATTACATACAAGAACTTTATGCTATGGGAGTTCGCTCCTTTAAAATTGAAGGCAGAATGAAACGACCAGAATATGTGGCGGTTGCAACCTTCGCTGCAAAGCAGGCGCTAACCGAAGGAAAAGCCGACCAAAATATTTTAAAGACACTTGAGAACGTTTTTTCCAGACAAGGCTTTACCGACGGTTATTACACCGGCTCCTTAGGAAAAAATATGTTTGGAATCAGAACAAAAGAGGATGTGCTTTCCGCCAACAGCACCTTCCCTTTGCTTCACGAAATTTATAAACGTGAAAGACAATCGGTAAATATAGATTTATCGCTTAAAATTGAAAAGGGTAAAAAAATTTCGCTCACCCTTTTTGACGGCAAAAACACCGTAACTGCCTTCGGTGAAGTACCAAGCGTGGCGCAAAACAAGCCTATAGATAGGCAAAGCGCTCTTAAAAACATTTTAAAATTCGGCTCAACCCCTTATTTACCGCAAAACATCAAAACAGATATTGACGACGGACTTTTTGTAAGTGCAGGTGAACTTAACGCATTAAGGCGCTGTGCTTGTGAAGGTCTGGATAAAGAAAGAACAAAGATTTCGCACGCTCCGCAAAATGAGGAATATTCTCCCGCAATATCCTTTGAAGGTGAAAGCAGGACAAAACCGAAAGTGTATGCACGATTTGAAAATCCTTCACAAATACCTGAAGCACTTGACGGAATTGATGCGGTTATTTATCCGCTTGAAAACGATCCCGATGACGTAAAAGATATAAAAATCCCCGTAATCGTCGATATTCCACGTGGGATTTCAAGCGAAGACGTCATTGCAAAAAGGCTTGCACTTTTCAAAGAAAAAGGCATTACCGACTGCCTTTGCGGAAATTTGTCGGCGGTAACTATAGCTCAAAACGAAGGCTTTAACATAATTGCCGACCAAGGGCTTAACATCACCAACAGCGAAAGCCTTAAAACTCTAGAATTACTAGGGATTTCCTCAGCCGTAATTTCGGCAGAAGAATTATTAAATGACATAAAAGCTCTAAAGGGCGATATTAAAAAAGGCATTGTCGCATACGGAAATATCCCGCTTATGCTTTTCAAAAACTGTCCGCTTAAAAACGGTATTTCTTGTAGGGATTGCGACAAAACAGGCGTCCTTACAGACAGAATGGGAATAAGCTTTCCGGTGCGTTGCAGGCTAGGATACAGCGAGCTGCTTAACAGCCTGCCGATTTGGCTTTTTGACCGTTTTACCGAGCTTTGCGGTCTCGACTTTATAATTCTTTATTTTACACGTGAGGAAAAAGAAAGAGTTAACTCGGTTTTATCCGCTCTCAAAAACCAATCAAAGCCCGACACTCCTCACACCAGAGGGCTTTATTATCGTGGCACCATGTAGAAGTCGAATTTTGGCTTTTTTAAGTAAAACACTTGTTTTTTAAGCCTTGATATTATATACTGTAGATAGCCAAAGCGGAAAATACTTGTTTCAAAATCTGATTCGAGTCTAAATGCTTTGGCTAACAACCATAGGAGGAATCACTATGCCGACAAAGGAAAATTTCAAATTTGAAACAAAACAAGAAAATTTATATCTGCGTGTGTCTCATGGTCACTTTGCCACAAGCAACAGTCACAGCAATTATTACATTGATGTTGCGGCACAAAAATCTCGTCTTTCCGAAGCAAAGGCCGTTGCCGAGGCTCTTCGTTCCTACTACTACAGCAATACAATAGTTGATACTATTCTTTGCCTTGACGGCACAGAGGTTATAGGCACCTGTCTTGCCGACAGTTTAACAAGAGCCGATTTCATCAATATGAACGCTCACAAAACAATTTATGTCGTAACCCCCGAATCAACAAACTCAAGCCAGCTTCTTTTCAGAGACAACCTTGTTCCTATGATTGCAAACAAGCACGTCCTCATTTTGGCAGTATCGGTTGCGACCGGCAGAACAGTTGAATCGGCGGTTGACGCTGTGCGTTATTACGGAGGACACGTTGCCGGTATTTGTTCAATCTTTGCAACGGTTGAAAACTGTGCAGGTTTTCCTGTTAATTCCGTATTCAACCCAAAGGATTTGCCGGATTATCACGTTTGGTCTCCAAACGAATGCCCACTTTGCAAAGAGGGTAAAAAAATCGATGCACTTATAAATTGCCACGGTTTTTCAAAACTTTAAACATCAAACAAACGCTCGGAAACAAAAGTTACCGAGCGTTTGTATTTTTTATAATGATTATAATATAACAGGTTGTATTTGCTCCCCTTTTAACGCATACTCCACCGTTTTTTCAACAAGTGAAAAATCGCAGACAAGAGAATTGTTTTTTGAAAACGGGTCATCCTGCTTATAGGGTGTAAAATAAATATTTTTTGTATTATGAAGAAGTCCTATGTTTTTGGCGGTAGCACCCAGTGCATCGTTCGTTGCGAGACTTAAAACGACCGGTCCGTTATTACGAAGATGTGCTTTTACAGCCATTGTGACAGGTGTATCGGTTATACCAAGCGCTAACTTTGAAAGGGTATTTCCCGTACATGGTGAAACAACAATTATATCAAGCAGATTTTTAGGTCCTATAGGCTCGGCCTCGGGTATTGTCGCTATTATTTCCTTTCCCGTTATTTCTCTGACCTGCTTTTTCAACTCCTCGGCTTTTATAAATCTTGTGTCGGTACTAAAAACTACCTGTGACATAATAGGAATTATATTATATCCTGCTTCTGCCAACTTTTTTAATGCTTGTATTGATTGCTTTATGGTGCAAAAAGAACCACAAAAAGCGTATCCCAAAGTAATATTGTTCATATTTTCACCTTGATATTAAGAGTTTATAATTTGCATTACGGTCTGAAATAAAATTTGTGCCGCCGTTCTTATGGCAGTTTTTATTGGCAATGCCGGTGCTTTAATGACATTTAATCCACATTCCTTTGCAAAACTTAAATCAAAACCGCCAAAGGTTGATAAATCAATTATCAAATCACATTTTAAATCCTCCAATTTTTCGTTTCCTATCACATTTACATCTACAGTATTGAAAATGATGTCAAAGGGAAGGCTTTCACGGTTTAGACTATTTGTATCTATGTAGTCAAAACCCAGAGCCGAAATCATCGCAAAATCCTTTGCTTTTCGAGCGCTTATCGTCACGTCTGCGCCGAGAGACTTTAATCTGTCGGCTAAGATTTTACCCACTCGACCGAAGCCGATTACCAAAATCTTTGATTTCCAAAGAGTAAAATCGGTGTTTTCGATTGCAAGCTTTATTGCACCTTCGGCAGTCGGCACTGCATTAAGCAGGGCATAGCTGTCAAGCGCTCCAAAATCAATGTTGTTTTTGTTCTCAAAAATATAATTACAACTCAAAACAAGCCTATCGTTGTCAATTCTTTGTCCTATCTCTGACAACGGAATTTTCCTGTTTGTTTTCGGACAAAAAACCGTTTTTCTATCCTTTGTGGTGGGTATCGGAAAAATTATTATATCCGATGTTTCAATTCTTCCGTTATCGTTTTCAAAAAGACCTAAGGTATCAACAAAAAAGCCCTCGTCCTCTAATTTTTCCTTCAACATTATAAGTCGGTCATCTCCGCCGACAAGTGTGATTTTTTTCATTTAATACACCTTTTAAAATAAAAAAATCGAAGCTTAAAAACTGCTTTTATTACAGTTTATGCTTCGATTTTTATTTAGTTAAAATTTCTAATAAGTATTGTCAGCTCTTTTTCATTGTTTATATGAGGATTTTTAATTACCTCGCCGACAAGATATTCTAAAGCCTCGCCTATTTTTTCTCCCGAAAGTCCGAGATTTTTTAAATCGTTTCCTCCAAGCTTTAAATCCGAAATTAAATAAGGCTCTGAGCGCTCAATTATCTCGCCTAAAAGTTTTTCTGTTTCTGACGTATTTTCACCCTTTGCGTTTAAAAAGAAAAGATAATCCGCAAAAATATCTTTGCTGCTTTTTCTTAAAAGCTCTTTTATCTGTGCCTTTGAAAGCGGAACTTCACCTTCGCACAAAAGCTCCATTTTAGAAAAATAATCTTTTTCTTTGTTAGAAAGCTTTAATATCTCAACCACTCTTTGCAAGTCGGAATTTGAAAGATAAAAAAGAAGAAAAAAAGCAAGTCGGCTATTTTTTCTGCAACACCTTATAACTTCAAACGCAGGAATATTTATAGGTCCTAAAAAGCTTAAAGCTCCGCTTTTAATAAGAGGCTCAAAAGCCTTTATGTTTTCTCCGCTTGTCGCTTTTTTAAGCTCTGCCGCAATTCTCTCTGCGCTTATATTTTGAAGTGTCTCAGACAAAAGAAGCGCCGCACGTTCAGTCTTTTCCTCAATTTCAAATCCCAAGGTTGCCGAAAATCTGTAAAGGCGCAAAATTCGCAGCGCATCCTCCGAAAAACGTTTTTCGGGATCTCCCACCGCCCTTAAAATACGGTTTTTAAGGTCTGCAAAACCACCAAAATAATCACAAAGCCCCGACTTTTTGTTGTATGCCATAGCGTTTACAGTGAAATCCCGTCTTGCCAAATCCTCTTTTAAGGATTTTACAAAGGTGACATTTTCGGGTCGGCGATGGTCTTTGTAACCGCCTTCTGTTCTAAAGGTTGTGACCTCGATAGGCTCGTTTTCTATCATCACTGTTACCGTGCCGTGCTTAATTCCCGTAGGTATTGTCTTTTCAAAAAGCGAAATCACTTCCTTCGGAGTGGCAGAGGTCGTAATATCAAAATCACTTGGCTGCGTTTGCAAAAGCATATCTCTGACGCAACCTCCCACTATATACGCTTCAAACCCGTTTTGAAGGAGCGTTTTAATAACATATTGTGTTTTTTGCGGTATTTTAAGCATTATTTTACTTCTCCTTTCAAAAAAGGGTTTATTTTTCATACGTTAAGATATATAATAAGAGGTGAGGTGTTTTTAAGTGAAAGATTTAAGAGCGGAAGATAAAATTATTACTAATGTAAAGCATATTCATATGATTGGTATCGGAGGCAGCGGTATGTGTCCGCTTGCTGAAATACTCCACAGCAAGGGTTATATACTTACAGGCTCGGATAATAACGAAAGCAGTAATTTAACAAGGATTAAAAACCTCGGCATAAAGGTGTTTATGGGACACAGTGCCGAAAATATAACGGGAGCCGAGCTTGTGGTTTACTCTGCAGCAATCGGCGAAGACAACCCCGAAATCACAGCTGCTCGTAACGCTGGTATTCCCACAATGGAGCGAAGTCACCTTTTAGGTGCGCTCACACGTTATTTTGACAATGTAATCGGCGTTTGCGGCACTCACGGCAAAACCACCGTTACCTCTATGATAACACAAATTCACCTTTTCGGCAAGAAGGAACCTACTGCAGTTATCGGTGGCAGACTTCCGATGATAAACTCCAACGGTATTGCAGGAAAAAGCCAAACCTTTATTTGCGAGGCTTGCGAATTTGTGGATACCTTTTTACAGATGACACCTGACATTTCGGTGCTTCTTAATATAGACAACGACCACCTCGATTATTTTAAAACCATGGACAATTTGGTTCTTTCCTTCCACAAGTTTTTAAAAATGTCCAAAACCGCATATATAAACGGCGATGATGCTTTGTGCCAAAAGGCAGCGGAGAATATCGAAGCCAACATCATCACCTTTGGCTTTAGCGACAAAAACGACTTTTACGCCGAGAATATTCACCCCGGCAAATTTGGTTTTTGCTTTGATGTAATCCATAAGGGCAAAAACCTTACCACTCTTTGCTTGAGTGCACCGGGAAGGCATAATGTCTTAAACGCCCTCGCCGCCTTTTCAGTATGCTTTAATGAGGATATTGAAACAGAAATCATCAAAAAAGCACTCGAAAGCTTTACGGGAGCGGGCAGACGTTTTGAATTTTTGGGTGAATTTAACGGCTTCACCTTGGCTGATGACTATGCCCACCACCCCACCGAAATAAAGGCAACTCTTTCTGCCGCAAAGGAGCTTTCCTACAAGCGTGTAATTGCAGTTTTCCAACCCTTCACCTTTTCACGTACCGCTCTTTTAAAGGATGAATTTATTGATGCTTTGTCGATAGCGGATAAGGTTATTTTAACCCCTATTATGGGTTCTCGTGAGGTTAACACCTACAACATTTATTCCGAGGACTTGGCTGAAAAATTGCCGGATGCGACAGTTGTTGACGGCTTCCAAAACATTGCAGAAAAAATAATTGAAACTGCAGATGAAAACGATATTGTTATCACTATGGGCGGCGGAGATATTTACAAAGCGGCTTATATAGTAAAGGAGAAACTATCTTGACACAAAAGCTTTACGATATAAATGCCTACCTGACCGACTTCAGCGCTACTGTGTTATCCTGTGAAGAAGATAACGAAACCTTTAAAATCATTCTTGACAAAACAGCCTTTTTTCCGGAAGCCGGCGGTCAAAAAAGCGACAAAGGCATACTAAAAGACGCCAATGTTTTAGATGTACAAATCGAAAATGAGGTTATAACCCATATAACCGACAAAGCGATTCCCGTTGGAGAAACGGTAAGCGGAAAAATTGATTTTGAGCGTCGTTTTGACTTTATGCAGCAACACTCGGGCGAACACATTCTTTCGGGTATTGCTCACCGCCTTTTTGGTTGTGAAAATGTGGGCTTTCACTTAAGCGAAGAAATTGTAACCCTTGACTTTGATGTTTTACTCGATTGGAAGCAAATCGAGCAAATCGAGCTTTTGGCCAATAAAGCCGTTTTTGCAAACGAGAAAATAAACTGCTTCTATCCCATCGAGACAGATTTAAAAAGTATCAACTACCGCTCAAAGGGTGAGCTTTCAGGCGCTGTCAGAATTGTAGAAATTGAAAATACCGATATTTGCGCTTGTTGTGCCCCTCACGTGAAAAACACAGGTGAAATCGGTCTTATCAAAATTATATCCGTCTCAAAGCTTCGAGGCGGAGTGAGACTTGAAATCAAATGTGGGCTTCGTGCGCTTCAAGATTTTAAGCTAAAGCACCAAGAGCTTCACAAAATTTCACAAAAGCTTTGTGTGAAGCCAGACGAAGCATTTTCCGCCTTTGAAAAGAGTATATCGGAAATCAACTCACTTAAATTCAAAATCGGCAGTCTCAAGCGTGAGAATTTTTCAAAATACATAGCCTCGACAGAGGAAAGCACCCTCTCCGCTGTTTTTGAAACCAACCTTGAAAATAAAGACCTGCAATATTTGGCTGACCTTTTGTACAAACACAAGGGCGGTATTAGAGCTTGCTTTTGTGAAAACCAAAACGGTTTTAGCTTTGCAATTTGCGGCGATGAAAATTTAGACCGCTTTTTTGCAAAATTCAAGCAAAGCTTCTCAGTAAAAGGCGGTGGCAGAAACGGTTTTGTGCAAGGGAATGTTATTGCAAGCAAAAGCGATATTGAAAAATTTTTCACCACTTTTATTTAACGACATTTGTTTAAGGTGCTTGTAAAAAAATTACTTTCAAAATTTGCCTATTAGTGATATACTGATAGCATCTATTATATACAAAGGAAAATTATTTATGAACTGGACTGAAATCACGGTCAAAGTACCGCTCAAATTTTGCGAGCAGGCTTCCGCCATTGCTAATATGACGGTGCCTTACGGAATTTATATTGAAGACTATTCCGATTTGGAAACCTCCGCTTTAGAAATAGCACATATTGACCTCATTGATGAAGATTTAATTAAACAAGATCGAGAAAACGCTATTATTCACATTTATATTTCGGAATGTGACAATGCGGCAGAGGCTCTTGAATTTTTAAAAGAAAGACTGACGGCAGAAAAAATTCCTTTTTCGGTCGGCTCCATTGGAGTTGAGGATACCGATTGGAACGAAAACTGGAAAAAATATTTTCACCCTATAGAAATCGGCGAAAAATTAGCCGTTGTTCCAAGCTGGGAAAAATACGATAACAAGGACTCTCGAACAGTGCTTTCCATTGACCCCGGTGCCGCATTTGGTACAGGCACACACGCTACAACCTCGCTTTGTCTTGAAATGCTTCAAAACAAGGTAAAAAGCGATACCAAAATGCTTGACATCGGTTGCGGAAGCGGTATATTGGCACTATCGAGTGTGCTTTTAGGTGCTGACAGCGCTGTTGGTGTTGATATTGACGCACAGTCAGTTAAAACCGCAAAAGAAAATGCCGAAATCAATAAAATATCAGACAAAATTGAATTTATCGTCGGCGACCTTGCTGACAAAATAAGCGGTAAATTTGATATTATTTGTGCCAACATTGTGGCTGATGTGATTATCAGATTGTTGCCTGATGTAGCACAATTTATGTGTGAGAATGCAACACTCATCGTTTCTGGTATTATTGACATCAGAAAAGATGATGTTTTAAAAGCTGTTAGTGACAACGGTTTTGTCGTAACCGAGGAACGCTCCAAGGATAATTGGTGTGCATTTGCATTAGCCAAATTTTCCGAACCCGAAGTCACTTTAGAAAGGAATATATAATGCTTGAATTTGAACAACTGAAATTAAGACTTGTCGGGAACGAGGACGAGGTTCGTGACCTTAAAGATGCTTTGGGTTATGACCATTTGGTGCGTGAGATTGAAGAGCTTGAAGCAAAAGCATCTGCTCCCGATTTTTGGGATAATATGGAAAACGCTCAAAAAATTCTTCAAATTACCGGCAAGAAAAAGAGCACGGTTGAAACTTATGATAAAATCTGTGCCACCTATGATGATTTGCAGGTGTTAATAGAAATGGGCGATGAAGAAGAGGATTTATCTCTTATTGAGGAAATCGAAACCTCTCTTTTAGAGCTCGAAAACAATTTAGCTGCCCTTCGCCTTCAAACCCTGCTTACGGGTGAATACGATAAAAACAACGCCATTCTCACCTTTCACGCAGGTGCCGGCGGTACCGAGGCTATGGACTGGGTTTCAATGCTTGTACGTATGTACAACCGCTGGACCGAGCGTCACGGATTCAAAGTGCAACTACTTGATTTTTTAGACGGTGACGAAGCTGGCCTTAAAAGTGCGACACTTCATATCGAGGGTGAAAATGCCTACGGCTATTTAAAGAGTGAATCGGGTATTCATCGACTTGTACGTGTGTCTCCCTTTGATGCTTCAGGCAGACGTCACACCTCCTTTGCTTCACTTGAAGTAATGCCTGAAATTGCAAATGATGCTGACATCGAAATTAAAGAGGATGACATCAAAATGGACGTTTTCCGTTCCTCAGGTGCCGGCGGTCAGCACATCAACAAAACCTCATCTGCGGTGCGTCTTACCCACATTCCAACAGGTATTGTAGTGGCTTGTCAAAACGAGCGAAGCCAATTTCAAAACAAAGAGCAAGCCCTTCGTATGCTGAAATCAAAGCTTCTCGAAATCAAAGAGAGAGAGCATCTTGAAAAAATTGAGGACATTAAGGGTGTTCAAAAGGATATTGCGTGGGGTTCACAAATTCGCTCTTATGTATTTATGCCATACACCTTGGCCAAAGACCATCGAACAGGATTTGAATCCGGTAATATAAACGCAGTTATGGACGGCGACCTCGACGGATTTATAAATGCCTATTTAAAAGCCGCCTCAAAGGGAACTCTTAAAGACGGCGAAGGAGAAGAATTATGAAAAGAATTTTAAGTTTAATTTTATGCCTTGTAACAGCGTTTTCACTTGTAAGCTGTAAGAAAGAAGAAGAAAAAATTGAAATCCCTACCGATACAACGTCTAAAATTGATATTGCGCCTAAAAAAGACGGTATCCTATATTCAGCATTAAAATTTGATGACTATGTTGAGATAGGCGAATACAAAGGCATAGATGTTGATACTTCATCAGATGAATTTAAAAAATATTACGATGCCGTTATTGAAAGTGATGTTGCTAATAACGATTTTTACGAAAAGTCCACCAGCGGAAAAGTAAAAAACGGCGATGTTGCAAATATAGATTATGTCGGTAAAAAGGACGGCATAGCTTTTGAGGGTGGCAGCTATAAAGGCTATGACCTGACAATCGGTTCGGGTACATTTATTCCCGGATTTGAGGATGCTCTCATAGGTAAAAGCATCGGCAAAACCTACGATATTGACCTCACCTTCCCCGAAGACTATGGTAATGAAGAACTAAACGGTGCGGCGGTTGTTTTTACTGTTAAAATCAATTACGTAAAAACCGAAACTGCATTAAAGCCTTCGGCTTACTATAAAAAACTCGGATACAAAAATTTAAAAGCATACCAAGATGATACCAAAAAAAGTGCTATTCAAAACTTTCTTTTGGATCAGGTTATGAGCAAAAGTAAAACCGTTAAATATCCCGAAAACGAGCTTAAATATTTGACGGCTTGTTATATGAAAATGATATCTTTGCAAGTTTCTTCACAATACAACACCACACTTGAGGATTATCTTGTTGCTATGGGCACAGACCCCGGTGAATACACAAAATCTATTCAAACAGAGCAAATCAAGCCGACCATGGATAGACAGTTGGTTATTTTTGGTATTCTTAAAAAAGAAGCCAAGGAAGTTACTAATGAAGAAGTCAATGCAAAAGTCGATGAAGCGGTTATAGAAAATGCAAACAGTATGACCGCCGAGCAAATGCGAGATTATTTCGGTGATTATTATTTTGAATATTTAGCAGCTTTAGAAAAGGCGCTTGGTATTCTTTATGATAATGCAAATATTTCTTAATCCATAAATTTTGTAATGAGGTAACGAAGTATAGTTACGTTACCTCATTTTTGATTTTTAAAAAGGAGGTTTTTACATGCAGCTTAAAATTCAAAACGGAGTTGTTGAGCTTTCAGGCGAAACAATTTTGAGCCAAATAAATTTCGAAGTGAGCGACAATTCCCGTATTGCAGTTGTCGGCAGAAATGGTTGCGGTAAAACCACCCTTTTAAAGCTGATTGCGGGCGAATACAAAATTTCAAAGCTCGATTCCGACAAAAGCTCCTTTTTTACCCTTTCCGGCAATGCTAAAATCGGCACACTCTCACAGGTTACATTTTCTGACAATTCAGCACTTTTGGTTGATGAAATCAGAAGCGCTTATTCTGACATTTTAGAAACAAAGAAAAAATTAGATTCAGCTCAAGAACTAATGGAACAAAATCGCACCGAAGAAAACATCAAAAATTATACCAATTTGCTTGATACCTTCACTAATTTAGGCGGTTTTTATTTTGAAAAGGAATACGAGGCAGCAATTAAAAAATTCGGTTTTACAAACGAAGAAAAACTGCGTCCGCTTTGTGAATTTTCAGGCGGACAAAGAACAAAAATTGCTTTTTTAAAGTTGCTTTTGTCAAAACCCGATATTTTACTACTTGACGAACCGACAAACCACCTTGATATTGTGGCGGTAGAGTGGCTGGAGGATTACCTCAAGAATTACAAAAAAGCCTTTGTTGTGGTTTCTCACGACAGAATGTTTTTAGATAATGTAGCAAACACGGTTTATGAGATTGAATACGGAAAAACCTATAAATATAACGGAAATTACTCTGATTTTTGTGAGGGGAAAAAGCTACTTCGTGAGCAACAAAAGAAGGATTATTTGGCGCAAAAGAAGGAAATAGAGCGTCTTGAAAATTTGGTAGAGCGTTTTCGCTATAAAGCGACAAAGGCTTCTATGGCACAGTCAAAGCTGAAACAGATTGAGCACATAAATCTGATTGAATCGCCCGAAAAGGCTGATACGAAAACCTTTAAGGCCGACTTTGAGCCCTATGACATCGGTGTTAAAAATATGTTGACTGTAAAGGATTTAACAGTTGGCTACAACTCCCCTCTTTCCACAATCAATTTAGAGGTGCTTTGTGGAGATAAAATTGGTATTATCGGCGGTAACGGACTTGGCAAATCAACCTTTATTAAAACCCTTGTTGGCGAGGTGAGCGCTATTTCCGGTGACTTTCGTTTTGCCGAGCGTGCTAAAATAGGCTATTTTGACCAGCAAATGGCAGAATATAAAAGTCAAGATACTGTTTTAGATGATTTTAAAAAAGCTTTTCCACAGCTTTCTGAATTTGAAGCCAGAAGTGCTTTAGGTGCTTTCCTTTTTTCAGGGGATGAGGTTTACAAAACTGTTGATATTTTATCCGGTGGCGAGCGTGTTCGTCTGGCGCTTTGTAAAATTTTTAAAACAAAACCAAATTTTTTAATACTTGATGAGCCAACCAACCATATGGATATAGTCGGTAAAGAAGCTCTTGAGGAAATGCTTAAAAACTACACCGGCACCTTGATTTTTGTGTCTCACGATCGTTATTTTGTAAAGCAAGTCGCAACCTCTGTCCTTGATTTTAAAGAGGGAGAAACAACCCTTTACCGCTTCGGCTATGAAGAATACCTTTCTAAAAAAGTGGCACCTGTAATTCCAGTCCTTAAGCCCAATAAAACCGAAAAAACAAAAAAGGGCTTTACCACTCCTTTGAAGGAAAAGGCAAAGCGTGAAAGGGCGCTTAAAAAATGTGAGGAGAAAATCTCACTATTGGAAGAAAAGCAAAAATTGCTTGAAATGCAATTACAAAAACCTGAAAACCTTTCCGATTACATCAAGCTTTCAGGCATACAAAGTGAGCTTGAAGAAACAGAAAATGAACTCCTTTGTGCGCTCGACGAGTGGGAAAAGCTTTCGACAGACGTTGACATTGATTTTAATATGTGATATAATGATACCGCTAAAGCAAAGGTAAGCGGCATCTTTTTTGCCCGAATATACGATTGGGAAAAGATTTAAACCGGAATAGAGGTGTAATTCCTCTGCGAACTCGTCGCCGTAATTTATGAATAGTACATCGTATTATGCCACTGCGTTTCGTGGGAAGGCACGATGTACTGAAGAAGGGTGCCGCCTTCTTCGCATAATAAGTCGGAATACTCGCCGTTTACTTATCAGTACAAAATGCCACGAGTAATTGGCGGTGTATAAGGCTTTAAAGGATAGGCGTATTGTACCCTTTTTTGTGTTTTATGCACTCCTTTTGTATTGATAGTTGGTTTGGCTACAATACAAAAAGGAGTTTTTTTAATGAAAAAGAAGAGTTTGATTATTATTTTAAGCGTGGTGTTGGTAGCACTTATCGCACTTTTCGGGTCGCTTTACTTCAACAATAAAAACGATGAAGAAAATGACCCCAAAACATCACAATCGCAAAATGATGACTCACAAAGCGAAAAAGAAGAACAAGGCACTAACATTACCGTTAAAGTAGTTTTAGATGACAAGAGTGAAAAGATATTTGAGATAAAAACCACCGCCACTACTTTAGCCGATGCACTATTGGAAGAAAAGCTTATTTCAAAAGAGGAATACGATGCCGGTTTTTACACTACTATAAACGGGGTCAGAGCTGACTATACATTAGATGGAATGTGGTGGTGCTTCTACACAAACGGTGAAATGGCAACAACAGGAGCTAACGAAATCACTCTAAGCGAAGGTGACAACTTTGACATTGTCCAAACACCCGCATAAGCTTTATGAACTGATTTTATTATGCCTGTTTGGTGTAATAGCCTATATATCACAGGTGGTTATGTCGGCACTTCCCAACATAGAAATTGTGACCTTGCTTTTTATTATTATAACTCGCCGATTCGGAATAAAGGCACTATCCTCGGTTTATGTCTTCGCCTTTTGCGAAATACTGACCTATGGTTTTCATATCTGGTCAATAAATTATCTCTATGTCTGGACAGTATTAGTGCTGATAATTTTACCGCTTCGAAAAATTGACAATATATTTATTTATACCTTAATAGGCGGTATTTTCGGGCTTTTGTTCGGCACGCTTTGCTCGATACCTTATTTTATAATAGGTGGAATATCATTTGGTGTTTCTTATATACTTACAGGCATTTCCTTCGATTTCCTACACCTTTTTGGAAATACAATAACAATATTTTTCCTTTACAAACCGCTCACTATGGTTATGAATAAAATAAAGCTATAAAAAAACTGCATTTAGCAAATTTGCTAAATGCAGTTTTTTGACTGTTTTTTAGAAGCTTCTTTTGTACTCCTTGTAATTTCCGTTGACACTTGCGGTAAAGCCAATGAGTAGTGAGTGAACCAAAGTTGTGATAAGAGTTGCTATTATTCCGCTGAATATAAGCGAGAATAAAATTGCAAAAATCATACCTGTGATAATAAGCCCTGTTCTCTTGAAGAAGCCACCGAATATTGAGAAAATCAATGCAAAAGCAAAGCTTCCCAAAACAAAATAATAAATTACTGCAGTAATGCTTGTTACAGAAGAAGGAATACCAAAGTCCACTTTGGTTTCTGATGTACCGGCTTCCACAGAAGATACCGTAGCACCTACGGCATCAGTTTCTCCACTTGAATCTGTCACAAGATCTTGAAGTTTTTCTATCTGCTTGCCTATTTCATATATGTTTTGGATAGAAATATTTTCTTGACAATCTTCTAAAATTTCAATAGTTTCATTCAGAACCTTACGCTCTTTTGCATCAAACTTATCTTCATGCTTATCTAATTGCTCTTTTGCATCATCAATGCCGACAGCAATCTCTTGTTTAAGCTGGTCAACCGCATCCGAATCAGCACCTGTAATTAAAAACAGTGCCGAACCAATGGGTGTCTTTTCAATAGAGGCACTAACAGCAGTATAGGCGCTGAAAGCCAGTGAAGCTATCATAACAAATGTTAAAACCAGGGCAATAATTGAAAATACCTTCACCTTTTTAGGTGCAATTTGAGAAATATACTTTCTTTTGCCCAGCATTATTGCCTTTTCCTCCGGTTGAACCACGGCTTCGGGAGTCACAACTTGGGTTAAATCTACTTGAAATCCGCTACTTTCCCCCACTTCAATAGGTGCCCCGCAATTAGAGCAAACCTTACTTTCCTGTGGCACATCTGCGCCGCATTTTGAACAAAACATAAATATCCTCCTTTAATATTTAATTCAGCAAACCCTCTGGAATTTGCCGTGTTTTGATTTTTAATATCGGGTGTGTACCCTACAATCACCCGAATAATGTCTCATATATTTCTCTTATGTATTCGGTCGGTGAATCTCCTGTTGTGAGCGGTACATAGAACATAAAATATCCAAGAGCCACAACAAGTATTAACAAAAGGAATGAAAATGCCAAAATCGGAATATTTAGTCGAGATAATTTTCTTTCGCCGACTTTTTCTTCCATAATAAAATCTTCATCCTCGCCCTCTACCCAAATATGCTGCTTTAAAGGCTCTAAAAATCCTTCGCTTTTTTCCACTTCCTGTAACAAAACACGTTGCTCTTCAGGCAAATGAAAATCCTCGTCAGTCTCTTCTGTCTCGGTAACAAGTCCTCTCGGTATATCCATATCCTCAGGGTTAAGTTCGGAAACCTCCTCCTGTTCAATTAAAAGCTCGGCAATCTCGAGCGGAATCGGGGAATCGTCTTCATCGTTTTCGGTTATTAACTCAATTCCCACTCCTAAATTAAATTCATCTTTATTTTCTTCTGTCTCACCAAGAAGCAATATTCCCTCCTTCGCCTCCGCACCGAATATTTCGCTTTCGACATCTTCCTCTACAAAAAGATATTCGCCGCCATTTAAGTCTTTCGACTGTGAATCGTCTTCCTCTTCTCCTAAAATGAAAGCCGAATCGGGATCATTTTCAGCTAAAAAGTCGTTTTCTGCAACCGTCAGGGATTCCTCTATCGCCTCTACGGCAGATTTAGCATCATCTTGAGATTCAGGAACAATATCTGACAATAATGTAGTCGCTGCACCACCCACAATATCGGCAACCTTTGCCAGACCGATAGCATCCCCTGTCGGAATAATCTGTGGCATTACTGCAGCATCTATATTTACATCATTTCCAATTTTATCTGCCTCAAAGTCTGATTGGTTGGGCACTTCGGGAGCCTGTATCTCTTCCTCAACAGCTATATCTTCTTGTGCTTCGTTTACCAAAGCTTCAAAATGAGGAGTTTCTCCGCTACCCTTTAATTCTTCGGCATAAACATCAGCAATATAAGGATGAATAAGCTCTTGCATTACCGTTTTTCTTACGCTTTTACTTTCACTCAATAAAATCATTGTTTGATTTCCACGCTCAATAATCAAACCGCCGAAAAATCCGTCGGTTGTAACAAGAGGTACAGAGCCATCTATAATTTCAATTTCAGAGGTGGTTTTAATACCAAACCTGTCGTTGTCAACCACCGAAAGCCCGCTCCCGATAGCAGATGCAACGATCGAAATCACACCATCAGCTCCAAAAAGCGGTCCCACCGTAATTATTATTTTACTGCGTTCAACAGAACGAGCAAGCGCATAAACCGTTGTTTTTCTGTCGGTCACTTTATCGGTAAGCAGTCTCATCCTGCAACATCCGCAAAGATTAAATTCCATTTCAAAATCGGTATTGGTTTTGTAATAAATCACATCTACCTTCATATTTTGAAACATTTATACATTCCTCCTATATTTATCTGAAAACACATGGTCTTGAAAATTCTTTTTTATCCAAACGGATATTTTTGTCCTCTGTGGTCATACCACGCCTTTGGATACCGAGGATTTTTATTGAGAACTATTTTCGAGGTATCCACTTCACTGCTTTCTCCGTCTCTTACCTTTCTCGCCATTACAACAAGACGAGCATCGGGAAAGTCGTTGGCACAGGTCACCATTGTTAAAAACTCATCGTTAATATTTACATCGACACCGGTATTAAAGAAGCTTCTTTGTAATGCTTCGCCATACCACTTGTCAAAATCCTTTTCATCAGAAAAAGAATTTTGGTAAATATTGTAAATTTTACCTTGGTCATCCTTCTTTTTAGAGTTTAACAAAAAGACCGCATATATTTTATAAGCATCATTTTTTGTATAAAGGGTAGTAAATTCAACCGTGGGATGTTCCCTTAAAAAGTTAAGTTTGCGCAGTTTTTTAAGCTCGCCAAACATTGCACCGTCCTTCATATTGTGTCCGAACAATACAATATTTCGATCAATTTTATCCTCTGTTATTACGTTTTCACAATGTGCAAAAATAGCACCGTAACGGTTTTTCTCCTTGTTCTGATTATAATTTATGTAATAATTGTCGTTTTTAGCCTTATAAACCGGATTGTCGATTTGTGTGCCCGAAAGCTTTACCCAGCCGACAAAATCATTATTCATTTCATAAAGCTTTCTTTTGGCCTCATCGTTGTAATCCTCATTGCTTTCTTGAGTTTGGGGGCTTTCTTCCCAAATCTGACGGCTCGAAATTATAATGTCCTTCTGTTTTTGTGCAGAAAGAAAATGACCGCTTATAACAGTAACCGAAACAATAACTCCGACAAGGGAAATCAAAAACAAGCTCTTTAACAAAATCTGTTTTATATTATCCTTGGTGTTAGGAATATAATTCCGATAAATATTACCAAAAAACTTTTTTAATGCAGATAAAAAACCGCAGTTCGTTTCTTTGTAATGACTCATTTTTTATCCTTTCAAATAATCATTTATTACGCAAAACAATTCATAAACCGCCATAAGCCTTACATATTCACGGCTTTTAGGCTCAATTTCCAATAGCTTAACCATTGTTTTATCCTTAACGGCAAGGCTTATATAAACATATCCCATCGGATGTCCTTCGCACAAAGAGGGTCCCGCCGAACCGGTTATTGAAACCCCTATGTCGGCACCCGCTTTTTTGCGAACATTTTCCGCCATTTCAGAGGCAGCCCTGTCTGAAACCGCACCAAAGCGTTTGAGCACCTTATTTCTGACACCCAATATCTTATGCTTTTTATCACAGTTATAAGAGCAAATACCAAGCTCAAACACCTCGGAAGCTCCTGAAACCGACGTGATGTATTGTGAGAGCATACCTCCTGTGCAAGATTCGGCAGTAGCGATTTTTAACTTTTTTTGTTTAAGTAGTTCAACCGTTTCCTCGGCTAATTTAAAAACCTTTGTTTCCATATTAGTCACATCCTAATCAACAAATGAATACTCTGTCTCACTAATGGCTTTTTCTATCAATGCTTCTATGTCGAGGCCTTTTTCTGCATCATCACAAAGAGACAAAGTGGGTCTTGTTTTGGGATGCTTTGGAGTAAATACTGTACAGCAATCCTCATAAGGTAAAATAGAGGTTTCAAAAGCATCTATTTTACGTGAAATTCTGATAATTTCTTCCTTGTCCATACCAATCAAAGGGCGAAGCACCGGCATATTACAAACCGCATCAGTAGTCACAAGTGCCGGTAAGGTCTGACTTGCAACCTGACCAAGGCTTTCACCTGTGATAAGGGCTAAGGAATCAGAATTTTTAGCAATGCGCTCGGAAATACGCATCATCATACGTCTCATAATAAGAGTAAAATATTCCTCGGGACAATTTTCGGCGATTTGGTCTTGTAATTCGGTGAAGGGAACTATCGCCAAATTTATTGTGCCGCTGTATCTTGCAACTTTAGAAAGTAGTGTTCTCACCTTTTGCTCTGCACGAGGGCTTGTGTATGGTGGACTTGCAAAATGAATTGCATTAAGCCTGAGCCCTCTTTTTGCCATTGTCCATGCCGCAACAGGACTGTCAATACCGCCTGAAATCAAAATTGAAGCAGTGCCTGCAGTACCTACGGGAAGTCCGCCCGCACCCTGTATTTGTTCAGCACGAATATATGCCGCATAATCCCTAACTTCAACGAAAACGATTCTTTCGGGGTTGTGGACATCCACCTTCAAGTGCGGAAATGCCGATAACAGCACTCCGCCAAGCTCACGTGAAATTTCGGGAGAGGTGAGCGGAAAATTTTTATCCGCTCTCTTTGCTTCAACCTTAAAGGTTTTGACATCCTTTAAGCTATCCCTTAAATATTCGACAGCCTTTGTCTTTATATCATCAAATGTCTTTTCGCAAACACAAGCACGACTAAAGCCTGCAATACCGAAAATTCGGCTTACACACTCAAGCCCTTCCTCAAAATCAAAATCATCGCCTTGCGGCTCGACATAGATGGTTGACTGTGCTTTTCTTATATTTACGTCACCTATTTTTTTGAGTCTGCGACGCATATTTTTAACAAGTGCATCCTCAAAATTACTGCGATTAAGACCTTTAAGCGCTAACTCGCCATTTTTGATAAGTATAATCTCTTTCATATTTTTGAACGCCTGAGCTTTTGTGTGGCTTCACATAAAGCCTCGAAAAGACAGTCGATATCCTCCTTAACGGTATCTTTTGAAAAACTGAGCCTAAGCGCTGAATCTGTACGAAGCTTATTAAGCCCAAGCTCCTTTAAAACATAGCTTTGCTCGCCCTTGGCACAGGCGCTTCCCGACGAAACAAATATATTTTCACTCTCCAAGAAATGAAGCAATGTTTCAGAACGGTAGTACGGCACAGAAATATTAAGTATATATTCAAATGCTTTTTCGGGCGAATTTATTTCGGCAAAAGAGCAATTGGCAAACTTTTCTCGTGCATACGAATTTATATCCCTTACCTTATTGAGATTTTGCGTAATATTACCCAAATCCTCAACCGCTCCCATAAATCCTGCAATAAGCGGTACCGATTCTGTTCCGGAGCGCAATCCCTTTTCCTGACCTCCGCCTGTGATAAACGGTGCTATCGTGACACCCTTTTTCTTGTACAAAAACCCAATTCCTTTAGGTCCGTGAATTTTATGTGCGCTGGCGGTAAGCAAATCAACACCAAGCTTTTTAACACTTATTTCGCATTTGCCAAAGCCTTGAACTGCATCACAATGAAAAAGTGCTTTTTTAGAATATTCACGCACCAACTTGCCAATTTCGGCTATCGGCTGTACTGAGCCGATTTCGTTGTTTACAAGCATTACACTTACAAGAATCGTTTTCTCATTGAGAGCACTTTTCAGTTTTTGCATATCAACAATTCCGTCTTTATCGGCATCAAGCAAAACAACCTCAAAGCCTTCACTCTCAAGGCGCTTTACCGTTTCAAGCACCGAAGGATGCTCAATTTTTGTGGTTATTACTCTGTTTCCAAAGCCACGTCTTTTAAGGCAAGACATTATTGCGGTATTATTCGCCTCTGTTCCCGAGGCGGTAAAACAGATTTCTTCCTTTTCTGCAGAAATAAGTCGGGCTATTGTTTCCCTTGCCTTATCCACAAGATTTTCGGCATCCATACCGAGTGTATGTAAGGAGGAAGGATTTCCCCAGATGTCACAAAGGGCACGATTTATATACTCAACAGCCCGTTTTGAAGGCTTTGTTGTTGCGCTGTTATCAAGATAAATCAAACGGTTCAAACCTTTCTCCCCTCTAAAATTATAATATATTTAGTATATTATACTACAATATTGCTTTTTTCACAATAGTAAATATTGTAATTAAGACATATTTTTCAGCAAAGTTTAATATCTTTTTTTGGGTGATAATGCTTGGTTTTTGAAATATTTTTAGACCCCTCTTTTTTCAGTGGTTTTTTACCGCTTGTGCTAATCTTGCTTTGTGGAGTATGGCTTTCCCTTAAAACCCGTTTTTTTCAAATAAAGGGACTTTTTAAATCCTTTTCGCTACTGTATTCCTCTTTTAAAAACAACTTACAAGCAAAAGCACAATTTTCCTCATTTAAAGCGGCAATGACCTCGCTCGCCTCTACTGTGGGAACCGGAAATATCATAGGTGTTTCCGGCGCTATTTCTTTAGGCGGTGCGGGAGCGGTTTTTTGGATGGTTTTGTCTGCTTTTTTCGGTATGATAATTAAATATGCCGAAATCACTTTGGGTGTAATCCACAAAGAAAAAGGCGTTGGCGGTCCGATGTATTACATAAAAAAAGCGCTCCCCCAAAAAATCCGGTTTTTAAGTGTTTTGTTTTGTTTTTCTTTAGTTTTTGCTGTCTTTTCAACCGGCAGCTTGACGCAAGTAAATTCCTTTATTTCCTCCTTTGAAGCAAAAACACAATTCAATTTTATTATAGGCGCAATTTTTGCTTTTTTTACCTTTTTGTCGCTTAGAGGCGGTATAAAATCAATCGGAAAAATTTGCGAAAAATTAACACCTGCTATGTCGCTTTTGTATGTTTTTGTTTGTCTTTTTATAATTATTAAAAATCTTGACTTTCTACCTGTTTGTTTTAAAATGATAATTAAGGGTGCTTTTAACCCCTCAGCAGTTACAGGCGGGGTTGTAGGGCAAATTACCAAAACTGCTTTTGTTGGTGCTTCACGTGGTATTTTTTCTAATGAGGCGGGCCTCGGCACAGCCGCTATCGCACACGCTTCTGCCGATGATGCCGACAAAAACACACAAGGTCTTTTCGGTATATTCGAGGTTTTTTGCGATACAATTCTTATATGTACTCTTACCGCATTGACAATTCTTGTAAGTAGAGTTAATATAAATTACGGCAATACTAATCCGTTTTTACTTATCAAATCGGCACTTTGCTCAGCTTTTGGAGAAAACGCCACCCATCTTTTACAGCTTATGCTTATGTTTTTCTCCTTTTCAAGCGTTATTGGATGGGCGCTTTACGGAAAAGCCGCTCTGCAATTTTTAAAAATCAAAGACAAAAATAATATTTTCATAAAAATTTATTCGCTTTCTTGTATTTTCGGTGCTACTATGAGTGCCGATATGGTTTGGGAAATTTCCGCTTTTGCAAATGCAGCTATGCTTATAATCAACATACCTGTAATCATCTATTTAAGCGATGATATAGAAAGGAAAAAAGATGATAGAAAAAAGAATAGAAAATCTAAAAACAAAGCTTTCCTCGCACGAGGCAGTTTTAATACTAAGCCCTGAAAACAGACTTTATTTTTCGGGGTTTAAATCATCTGCGGGCGCTGTTTTGATAACAAAAAACACAAAAACACTTTTTATAGATTTTAGATATATAGAAAAAGCAAAGCAAACTGTTTTAGCGCTTGATGTTGTTCTTTCCCAAAAGCTTTATTCACAGATTGGCGAAATATTAAAAAAAGAAAGCGTTAAAACAGTTTTTCTTGAAACAGATTATGTAAACCTCTCGCAGTTTTCCTCGCTGTCCTCCTCTCTTTTAGATTTTGAAATAAGTGATTCGGACAAAATACAAAAAGAAATCTCTCTCTTGCGTGCAATTAAAAGCGAAAAGGAAATTGAGCTTATTAAATCGGCTATGTCACTTACCGACGAAACCTTTTCGTATATTCTAAACTTTATAAATGAAGGTAAAACAGAAAAAGAAATCGCACTCAAAATGGAGTTTTTTATGCGCCAAAAAGGCAGCGAAGGTGTGGCATTTGACCTTATTGTAGTATCGGGCAAAAACTCCTCACTGCCACACGGTGTCCCTTGTGATAAGCCGATTGAAAAGGGTGATTTTATAACTATGGACTTTGGTGCTGTTGTTGGCGGTTATAACTCGGATATGACAAGAACCGTCGCTTTAGGCAGTATTAGTGATGAGCAACAAAAAGTTTATGATACTGTGCTGAAAGCTCAAGCTTTAAGTTTAAAGGAAATCGCACCTAAAAAAAGATGCTGTGACATAGACCGTGTCGCAAGGGATTATATAAATAATTGCGGTTTTGAGAATTGCTTCGGTCACGGACTCGGCCACAGTGTAGGTCTTATGATTCACGAAAACCCCTCATTTAACACTCTGGACACAACACTTTTGCAAAAAGGTATGGTTCTAACAGTAGAGCCGGGTATCTATTTAGAAAATAAATTCGGCGTTAGAATAGAGGATATGGTGGCTACAACAGATACGGGTTATGTAAACCTGACAAAAAGTCCAAAAAACTTGATAATACTATAAAAAGCAAAAAGCAGGATATAAATCCTGCTTTTTGCTTTTATTAAATATCTTTTGTATTTACAATTTTGCTTTAATAAAGTTTGCTGCTAAGATAATATCTGAAACCGGATCTGAACCGCATTCTCGCTCTATTGTCAAAAATCCGTTGTAACCAATATCTTTCAGCGCTTTTAAATAGTTGTCCCAATCAACATCGCCTTCACCTATAGGCAACTCTTTAAATCCTTTGCAGGCATTTAACGCTTCTACACCACCCTCAGCAAAAGCATGATATACTTCGGTAGGATTTTGATTTTTGTCCAACATTCTACCGTCTTTTACGTGGGTATGAACAATATAGTCTTTTAGTAAATACACCGCTTCGACTGCATCTTGAGCTGTTACCATAGTAAAGTTTGCCGGATCTAAATTTACACCGATGCCGCCCTTTGTATCTTCAAGAAATGCCAAAAGAGTTTTTGCTTTTTCGGGACCTGTTTCAATGGCAAGCGTTACTCCTTTTTCCTTTGCGTACAACCCGCATTCAGTTAAAGCAGAGAGCATTACCGAATATCTTGGATGTGTCTTATCGTCAGGAATTACGCCAATGTGGGTTGTTACAACATTAGTTTCAAATTCGACAGCGAGATCGATAATTTGCTTGGTTTTTTCAATTCTTTCGGCATTATCTTCCGCATTTTCAAATCCATAACCACCCATATCGCCACAAAGTGCCGATAACACCAAACCGTTTTCTTTCAGCAAGCATTTATATTTTTCTTTATCTTTTTCGGTCAACTCCGGGGAAAATTCGCCTGTTGTTGCATATATCTGAACGCCATCCAATTTGAGTTCAGCTGCTTTTTTAATACCTTCCTCATGAGTTTTTTTGAAACAATCGGTAATTACTCCAAGCTTCATATCATACCCGCCTTACCTATCTTATAAATTTCCATAATCAAACGATGTGTTTTCAAGGCTTCCTCGCCGCTTATCTCCAAAGGCTCTTTTTTTAATACTGCATTGTAAAATTGCCGTATTTGCCTGATATGCTGAAAACCCCAATAATCCTTGCCGCCTTCATATTCGGTAACGTTTTCATCCTGGTGGGCTTCTTCGCTTGTTCCATCGTTATATGTAATATAAGCATCATCATAGCCGAAAACAACCTTGCCGTTTTCGCAATATAAACGGATTTCAATAGGCTCATCGCAACCATAGTTGTTCATACAATAGAACCCATACTTGACGCCGTTTTTATATACAATTAAACCTTCTGCGCTGTCTTCTACATCCACAATCTTATGCCCACGATTTGCCATAGAACAAGAAATACTTTCTATTTCGCTATCTGCCATCCAGTTGACCAAATCTATAGAATGAATCGCCTGGTCGATAACAACTCCTCCGCCTTCCTTATCCCAAGTGCCTTTCCAGTCGCTTTCTGCGTAATAACTGTCGGGGCGAGTCCAAGTAAGCGTTGACCTTGCAGAAATAATTTTGCCAAGTTTGCCACTTTGCAATGCGTTTTTAACAAACACAGCCGAATTGTTATATCGGCATTGAGAAACTATTCCAAACAAGACTTTGTTTTCTTCAGCAATTTTCACAGCATTTTCAGCGCTTTGCAAATCAACATCCATCGGCTTTTCCGATAGAACATTTACGCCTTTTTTAAAGGCATAACAAGCAACCTTTGAATGTAAATAATGTGGCAAACAAATATGAACTGCATCAAGTTGCTCGCTATCGATCATTTTCTCATAAGAAATATATGCTTTGGCGCCATATTTGTTAGCGACTTCATCAGCTCGCTCCTTTTTTATATCGCAACAAGCAACGAGTTTCAATTCCTTTAACTCGGCGATTGAAGCAAGGTGCATAACCGAAATTCGTCCACAACCTATTAATCCAACTCTCAATTTGTTCATAGACATAACCATTGACTTTCTTTGTCTTTGCCCTTTATAACAAATTCTCTGATTTTCATAACTTCTAATGTTTCGCACTTGTCAAACGAAGTCTCACCGGTTTCAAAGAAATTGATAATATCCGCTATTAAGTTATCAAAAAAGCTTGAATTGATGGGCAAATGTACCGACTTTTCTTGCTCATTTGCAACAGTTGCCGCAAATATCGGCATACAAGGAGCAAACATCATAGTTGCATATCTTTTGTCTTCATAAGCAACCTCTACCCATTCTTGGTCGGCATGTTTTGTATAACGCACACATTTAGCACCAACGCCAAGACATTTTACAGCCATCTCAATTTGATGAATAATATATTCATCTATATTGCTTCCGCCACCTATTGTCGAAATAGCCTTTGCATTAGCAGAATAACCTTTTAGTTCGTCGGCATATCGTAAAGCCGAGCTTGTAAAAAATTTCACATTATATTTTTCAGCTAAATCATAAATTCTTTTTGCTGTGTCATAATCAGGTGCAAAGGTTTTGTCAATATATGGACTCTTGCCGCAGCGAAAGACCTTTTCGGCATACTCTAAATGCTTCTCAGGATTTGAGGGAGAAAGAACGATAACATAATCACTTTTTTCGCACAATTCCTCGATTGATAAACAACGAACAACACCGTAATTATTGCACCATTGTTCTGTTGTTATGTCGGAAGTGCCGTCTGTTTCAGCCCATGCATATCTCACTTGATAATCCGTGCCGTTTTTTTCGTTATAAGCCTTAATCATTGCAGGATATTCATTGGCATGCCATTCGTTTAGAAAATAATCTATAAAACCGATTGTTTTCATTTAGAATCTGAGCTCCTCTCTTTTATCTGCTGATGAATATAATGCATCAAGCAGTTTCATACTTTCGAGAATGTTTTCAATATTGTTCTTATCTTTTATACCCGTTTCAATAGACTCTATAAATGCCTTATCTTCACACAGATACATATTAGGTATATCATATTCCGGATTTATAGTTTCTAATGTTTGTCCGTCATAAAATTCAAACATTCCACCGTAATTCAGTCGAGCACCGCCTTTATCGCCCATAAAATCAATATATAGCTCTTCTTTATTTATGTTTTGTGCCCAAGCACCATTAAAAGAAATGCTTGCTTTATCGGTGCGAATATGTCCTGTAATAAAATCATCGACATCATTTGTTCCGTTTTCAATGTCAGCGGTTTCCTCTGCCCACATACCGTGATATTTATATGCTTTCATATCTTTTGCCATTTCATTATAAGCATCACAGGTAACACTTTTGATTTTTGCATTTCCGAGAATATATAAAATCAAATCAAAGAAGTGAATACCCCAGTCGATAAGCACACCGCCGCCGGATAGAGATTTTGTTGTAAATGCTCCGCCAAGTCCGGGAATATTTCTAAAACTGCGGAAAGAGCAATACACGTGATAAATATTGCCGAATTTGCCCGCTTGTGCCCATTCACGCAATGTTTCTACCGATTTTTGATAACGATTGCAAACACCAATATTAAGTATTTTTCCTTGCTTTTCAGCTTCTTTTGCCATTTCCTCGGAAAGCACGTAATTAACTGTAACAGGCTTTTCGCAAAGCACGTGCTTGCCCGCCTTTAAAGCGTCCATAGTTATCGTGTAGTGAGAATAGTTAGGTGTTAAAACAAAAACTGCATCAACCTCGTTGTCCTCTAATGCAACCTTATAATCTGTAATAACATTTTCAATTTTAGGATATTTTGCCTTCTTTTCTTCTGCTTTTTCGATTAAAATATCGCAAGCGTATTTAATTCTTACATTGTCCATTTGGGATAGTGCGGGAAAATGTGCCATGTCGGAAATTCTTCCGCAACCGATTACTGCTAAGGTTGTCATAATTCATTTCTCCTTATAATAAAATTTTATATTTTCATTATAAAATAAACCATGTTTAGTACAATAGCTGTATTTTCCCTAAAATTTATCATTTTTTGTTTTTTTCGGCAAATTATTGGAATTAAGACTTAAATATTTGTTGTTTGTTGACAAATGTTTTATTTGTTATTATAATGATTTATGTTGATTTAAAATATTATCTTTAAAAGTAAGGAGATATTATTTATGGTTCGGGACAATAAAACACCTTATCATTTTGATAATCATTATTTAAACGATCCCTTGCGTTTTGGTGACGTGTATTTGGTTCAAATTGGCCGCCGATACTGTATGCCTACCGAAATAATTTCAGCGCATTCACATTTGAACTGGTTTGAATTAACTATTGTTTTAAACGGAAAAGGGGTTATTATAACAAACGAAGAGGAAACGGATGTCGCCGCAGGTGACATTTACCTTTCCTTTCCTTGCGACACCCACGAAATTCGTGCTGATAAAGAAGCAAAATTAGAATATGATTTTTTCTCTTTTTATTGTACCGATGTTTCCCTTAAAAAAGATTTAAAAGCTATTACTCAAAATTTCAGAGGCGGAAACAGTCGAATTTTTCAGGACGAAAAAATTTCCGATTTGGTGAAAAACGCAATTGCTGAATTTCACACTAAAAACCAACCTTATTCTGAAAGCCTACTCGCAGATATATTTCATTTGATTTTGATTTATCTTATACGTGATTTTAACGGTACAAAGCAAAGAACAGCGAATGTATCGGAATCGGAAATTTTATGTTTTCAGTTGATGAATTATATTGATACTCATATTTTTTCTTTAAAAAAATTAGAGGATATTGCACCGAAATTCAACTACAATTATAGTTATCTTTCTAAATTATTTAAAAAGGTAACCGGTAAGACGCTCTTGGAATATTACCAACAAAGGAAAATGAAAACCGCAAAAACTCTTATCCTTGAAAAAAAGAAAAAAATCAGCGAAATCGCCGAAATGTTCGGATATAATTTATATTCCTTTAGTAAAGCGTTTAAAGCGATGTATGGTATGTCTCCTAAAAATATGCAAAAGCAGGAAATAACAAATCATTTAAGTGAAGATAATTAAAAAATTATAAAAGTAAAACGGTTGCACATATCTTTTCTGTGCAACCGTTTTTTTGCCCCTAAGCGATAAATTTTTCGGGGGCAGGTATTGTTATTTTAATCCCAGCGTTTTAAAGGGGTCACAAACTTCTCCGTTTTTATAAACCTCGATATGAATATGTGGCTCATCCTGACATTCTATCTGAATCGTTCCACTTCTTCCTAAAATATCGCCCATTTTAACCTCATCGCCCGCTTTTACCGACACACTCTTAAATGCGGCATATTTTATTGTGATTTCCTCAGAATGCTTTATTGTTATAACCTTCCCATAATCAGTGGTCTCCTCAATTGTGATTACCTTTCCGTCGCTCATTGCACGTATATTTGTGCCCTCGGGGCAAAGAATATCTACACCTAAATGCAAACGCATATCAAACATTGTTTTTGAATATTGCAGTTGCTTGAGCGAAAAGTCCTTCAAAATTTCGCCTTCAACAGGCATTGTATAGCTTTGCACCGCTTCAGCAGGTGTTTCTTCAACATAAGGCTCATTTTCGACATTTTCGGTAACATCCTCGGTTATGGGCTCGTTTTCAATATATGATGACTCATCTTCAAAATATTCATCATTGTCTTCTGTAATATTATATTCTTTTGGCTCGGCATTTTTAACATTGGAGGTGGCAAAATATGTCGCAGCGCCTATAATAACGAGGGATGTCGCCACAACGCCTAAAAAGCCTTTTTTAATTTTTTTATGATTAGCTTTATCTTCTTGAAATTTCAATTTAATCATCCTTTCATTCTTATCATCATTTTTATTATTGACCGAAAAAAATCTTATATACAATTTTCAAAATTAAAAATATGTTCATAGAAAATAAATATATATGATAAATTTACGAGTTATTATATGC
Source organism: Acutalibacteraceae bacterium (assembly GCA_045590775.1). Taxonomy (GTDB): domain Bacteria; phylum Bacillota; class Clostridia; order Oscillospirales; family Acutalibacteraceae; genus UBA737. The sequence goes on along the minus strand of JAZNRN010000036.1, from coordinate 7,587 downwards.
TTGTACCTGAAAGGGAGCCGCACCCTTTTAAGTATAATTTCCCTTGGTCAAAAACGACTTGGGAAATTCTCTCCTCAAACCCCTTAAAATGAGAAAGAGCCGTGATTTTTCACGGCTCTTTTTCATTTTATTTTTTCTTTTTATGAACATTTCTAATTGTCTTTTTCTTTGGCACGGCTTTTCCTTTTTTGAGGGTAACTGTCTTGTCCGGAGCTGCCAAACAATTCTTGCTTGTCCCTATCAAATCATACCGTCCCGCTTTTTTAAGAGCAGACAGAATAAGTGACTTGTTTTCGGGCTTGAAATACTGCAAAAGCGCTCTTTGCTCTGCCTTTTCGGCAGGGGTTTTCGGTACATAAACCTTTTTCATCGTAAATGGGTCAAGACCGGTATAAAACATACAGGTAGAAACCGTTCCCGGTGTGGGATAAAAATCCTGTACCTGTTCGGGGTGAAGATTATTTTTCTTTAAAAACAACGATAATTCAATAGCGTCCTTTATTGTGCTTCCCGGATGTGAAGACATAAGATAAGGCACCAAATACTGCTTTTTGCCCGCCGCTTTTGTCAGCTCGTAAAAGCGTTTTTCAAATTTATTATAAACACTGATATTGGGCTTGCCCATATATTTAAGCACATTATTTGAGCAATGCTCAGGTGCCACCTTGAGTTGACCGCTTGTATGATGAAGTACAAGCTCCTTGAAAAAGGTCTCATCCTTATCAGCAATAAGATAATCAAAACGAATGCCCGAACGCACAAAAACTTTTTTCACCTTGGGCAAATTGCGAAGCTGTCGCAAAAGACTTAAATAATCCGAATGTGACACCTTGACGGCAGGGCACATTTCAGGTGCCAAGCATTTTTTGTCTTTACAAAGGCCACTATTTAATTGTTTACCACAAGATGGCGCTCTGAAATTTGCGGTAGGACCTCCAACATCGTGAATATATCCCTTAAAATCAGGCATTTCGGTGATTTTTTTAGCTTCTTCTATTACCGATTGGTGACTTCTTGTGCTGATTTGTCTTCCCTGATGATAAGCAAGTGAGCAGAAATTGCAAGCACCAAAACACCCTCTGTTGTGAATAAGGGAAAACTTGACCTCCTCAATTCCGGGCACACCTCCGAGCGCTTTATAACTCGGATGATAGTCTCTCATAAACGGAAGCGAATATACCTTATCCATTTCTTCTGTTGTAAGCGGGGGCATCGGTGGATTTTGAACAACAATTTTTTTGCCACTCTTTTGAATAACCGTTTTGCCCCGTATAGCATCGTGCTCCTCTTGTTGAATACGGCAGGAAACAGCATACTGTTGCTTACCCTTTTCATCGTCCTTGCTCACAAGCTCAAAGGAAGGACACTCCACCGCCGACAAAATCGGTGTATATTCATTTGAATTTACTGCATAGCAGGTGCCCAAAACATCATTTATTTGAGATATTTTCTCCCCTTTTTTGAGGCGATTTGCAATTTCAACTATGTGCTTTTCGCCCATACCGTACATAAGCAAATCGGCTCCCGATTCCAAAAGGACAGACTGTCTTACGGTGTCCGACCAATAATCATAATGAGCGAATCGACGAAGAGAAGCCTCAATTCCGCCTATTAGCACCGGCACATCGGGATATAACTCCTTTAGCTTTTTGGTGTAAACCGTAACCGCTCTGTCGGGGCGGGCTCCCGCTTTTCCGCCGGGAGTATAAGCATCGTCACTACGCCTTTTTTTAGCTGCAGTATAGTGTGCCACCATTGAATCAATATTTCCGCTGTTAACCAAAAAAGCATATCTCGGCTTTGCAAAACGCATAAAATCCTCTTCACTCCTGGGCTGCGGGATTATACAGATTTTAAAGCCTTCATTTTCGAGCACACGAGAAATTATTGCAGTACCAAAAGACGGGTGGTCAACATAAGCGTCCCCCGTTACAATTACAAAATCGGCAAAAGAATAGCCGTATTCCTTCATCTCTTTTTTACTTATAGGTAAAAATGGCATAATATCATCCTAATTTTAAATATATTTTATTATACAATATTTTCATTCTTTCTACAAGGAGAATATATATGTCGGAAATAGAGCCTTGTGCAAAAACCAATTATTTTTTAAAAATCGTGATTTGTGAAATAATCTGTATCTGTCTTGTTTTAAGCTGTATTTTTATATCAAAGCTGTTTTTTAAAAAAGAATATAACGCATTTTGTGACTTGTACAAAAAATATGCTGTTGTAAATACCGATGTCGAGGAAGTGATGAAAAATTGAAATTCAAGCTTTTCGGCTGTCAAATTTATATTTCGTTTTTCTTTTGGGCGGTAATTGCCGTTATGATAATTTTCGACAAAACAGGTCTTATAGTGCCTACACTTTTGGCGGTGTTTTTTCACGAGACGGGACACCTACTTTGTATGTGGGCAAAGGGAGTACCGCCACAAAAAATAAAGCTTATTCCGACATCTGTTCAAATCTGTGCTCCCTCGTTGTCATCCTTTAAAAAAGATATTGCCGTTTCGCTTTGCGGACCGCTTTTTAATATCATAATCTTTTTTACTCTCTATCTTAATTTTCTCCTTTATAAAAACTATGAGATTTTGATTTTTGCTCTTATCAATCTTCTTATTGCCATTTTTAATTTGCTTCCCTTAAAGGGGCTTGATGGCGGCAAAATCCTCCACTCGATAATATCTCTGAAATCAAGCGGAGAAAAAGCTGATAAGGTTATTTCTGTTGTCACTCTCATATTCTCTTTTTTCACTGTCATATTAGCAGTTTTTCTGTCATTTCACAAAATTTTTAATATATCATTATATATAATCGCACTTTACCTTTTAATAATCAGTCTTGCAAAAAAATAAAGTAGTTCTTTCGAACTACTTTATTTTTTTGAGAGTCCTAAATCTTTTATGAGTGTTATTATTCTATCAGCATAAAGTTCACATTGTTTTTGTGTCGGCGCTTCAACCATCACACGAATCACCGGCTCTGTTCCGCTTTCACGAAGCAAAATTCTGCCGTTTCCGTCAAGCTCCTTTGAAACCTGTTCAACTGCCGAAATCACATCCGTGTTAGATGTAACCGCCGCTTTATCCTCAACTACTATATTTTTAACGGTTTGGGGGAACATTTTTACGGGGGCTGCCAAATCACTCAAGGTGGTTTTGTTTTCAACCATACACTCGCTCAACAAAATAGCGGTCAAGATTCCGTCACCTGTAGAGGCATATTTTCTGATAATTGTATGACCGCTTTGCTCGCCACCAATGCTTAAATCATTTTCGAGCATTGCGTCATAAACATATTTGTCTCCGACTGTGGTTTTAATGCAGTCAATGCCCGCATTTTCCAAAGCCTTAAAAAATCCCAAATTCGACATAACCGTTGCAACAACGGTGTCTTTTTTAAGAAGTCCCTTTTTGCGTAACATTTGAGCGATGACATAAATCACGTGGTCACCGTTTACAACCTCGCCCTTTTCATCAACGGCAATACATCTGTCAGCATCTCCGTCAAAAGCAAAGCCGACATCGCAACGTTTTTCCTTGACATATTTGCGAAGTGCTTCTATATTAGTCGAGCCTGCATTCATATTGATATTCACACCGTCGGGCTCAGCATTTATGACGTGTGTTTTTGCGCCCAAAGCTTCAAATACCGAACGTGCTATCATCCAAGATGCACCATTTGCACAGTCAAGCGCAATATTTAATCTTTTATAGGAATTTGCAGCAACAGAGATTAAATAACCGACATATCTGTTACGCCCTGCGGTATAGTCAATAATTTTACCGATATTCTCCCTTGTGGCAAACGGTAAATCATCCTCACTCGTAAAGTCGGAAAGATCACCTTCGAGATACTTTTCGGTTAAAAACTGGGTGTAATCATCCATTTTTTCGCCATAGGTATTTATAAGCTTTATTCCGTTGTCAAAATATGGGTTGTGTGATGCCGAAATCATAATTCCGCAGTCAAATCCGTCCTGTCTCGTAACATAAGATACACTCGGTGTTGTTGTTACGTGAAGCATATAAGCATCTGCGCCCGACGCAGTGATTCCGGCTGCTATGGCATATTCAAACATATAGCTTGAACGTCTCGTATCCTTGCCGATTACAATTCGGGTTTTGTGATTAGGTTCTTTTCTGCCCGAAAGTGAGGAAGAATAATACCATCCCAAAAATCTGCCGATTTTATATGCGTGGTCGCTGGTTAAAACGGTGTTAGCCTCCCCTCTGAAACCATCTGTGCCAAAATATTTGAGGTCATATTCTTCACAAGAGCGGGGACGGAAAGACGATTCATTATATCCGTGTGCCAAAGGAATTTCCTCACGAAGCAGGTCATCGAGTGTCACATTAAATATTGATGAAAGCTTTAAAATGATATTAACCTCGGGGATGGATTTGTCGGATTCCCACTTTGAAACCGACTGTCTTGAAACAGAAAGCTGTTCTGCCAACTGTTCTTGAGAATAATCCATAGCCGTTCTGAGCAACGAAATTTTTTGTCCTAAAGTCATAATCATTACCTCCGTATAAGCAAACACGAATAATCCGAACCTGATTTTGGAGGTGGGATTTTCGTCTTTGCATTGTTAAAATACTCGTAAATCCGTCAGGATTTACTGCGTTTTGTGCCTCGCACAGCCAAAAATCCCACCTTGCAAAATTCTTCGACCTAAAAGGTGTAGAATTTCGTGTGATTTTTGGTGCGGAAGAGTTCGTAAGGCTAACGCCTACGGACGATGACAAACCGAAAAGTGCCAAAATTATGCCATTTTAGGCAGATTCGGATTATTCGTGTTTGCTTAGGGTGACAAAATTTGAGCCTGTCACCCTGAGAAAATATTATACCAGCACATTATGAAAGTCAAGCAATATAAAATAACATTGACTTTGTAAACCTGCGGTTGCAGGCTATAAAAAACCTGAAAACAAGCGGTTTTTAATGTCGTTTTTAGTTGCGGAAAATACTCTTCTTTTTATATTATATCAATATTTTTACTAAAATATAAATAAAAGCTCGAAAGTTTTTAAACTTTCGAGCTTTTTCTTTTAAAAAATAGAGTCGGTCGATAAGCCGAGTTCTGTCGTGGACGGTTATCTATCTCGACAACAAATTGCTTTGCTGCTCAAGCCGTTTTTCGTAGCACATCGGGCAAATGTATCGCTACAGTCAACGTTGCTCCGAATAGGGTTTACAGGACCAAAGCGTTTCCGCAAGGTCGGTGAGCTCTTACCTCGCCTTTCCACCCTTACCACTTTAGCAAAAGCTTAAATTAAGGCCCTGCCTTAAAGTGGCGGTATATCTCTGTTGCACTCTCCCTAAGGTCACCCTCGGCGGCCGTTAGCCGTTATTCTGCCCTGTGGGGCTCGGACTTTCCTCAGACATTTCTGTCCGCAACCGTCTAACCGACTCTGCTAAGTATTTTATCACATAATGCTTCTTGTGTCAAAGCAAAGTTAAAAAGAATAAAATATACTGTTTGGAGGTATATTTTATGATAAAGAAAGAACCTAAATATTTTTTAGCCGCAAATTCAGGTGAGGGCTTTGTTTCATACTTTGAGGACTTTATAAATAACGCCGATGGCTTTCATATTTTTATTATAAAAGGTGGTCCCGGAACCGGCAAATCCTCGTTTATGAAAAAAATGGCGAAAAGAGCATCGAAAAATAAAATTGAGTCTGTTTTTTGCCCCTGCTCAAGCGACCCCAATTCACTTGACGGTGTGATTTTCCCAAAAAATAAAATCGCATTTTTTGATGGCACTGCCCCACATATAATAGAACCACACCTTGTAGGTATAAAGGAAGAAATACTTAACTTTGGGCAGTTTTGGCATACAGAACGCCTTAAAGAAAGCCGGGAAAAGATTGAAAAACTGACAAAAGAAAATAAATTTTTTCACCTAATGGCTTCTAACTATATAAAATCGGCTTCGCTTATTTTTAAAAATGATTATCATAACGCACTTTCTCTGGTTTTAAAAGAAAAGGCGCAAAAATATGCTGAATATCTTTGCAAAAAGGAGCTCAAAAAGGCAAAAGATTCTTTAGGAAAAGAAAGCCTTTGTTTTTTAGGCGGAATTACACCAAAAGGTATTATTAGCTTTGACCAAACGCTTTCTGACTTTTCAAAAAGACAAATTATACTTGATGATAAATATGGCGCTTTTGCTAACATTGTTTTAGAACAGGTGCGTGCTAACGCTCAATTACTAGGCCTTGAAATTATAACTATTAAAAATCCATTTTTACCATCATTACTTTTAGATGGTGTGATAATACCCAATCTTAATTTAAGCTTTGTAAGAGAGTACGAGTTCTTAAAACTTAATTCTTCATCTCGTAGGATACACGCCGAGCGATTTTACAAGGAAAAACCGTCACTTTCACAAAACTTATATCCGCAGATACTTTCAAGTGCAGTCAGCACCCTGAAAAATGCAAAATCCGTCCACGACGAACTCGAAAAAGAATATATAAAAGCTATGGATTTTACCGCCTTGGAAAAATTTGCAGAAGATTTTTCTGCAACTCTTTTTGGCTAATCCAAAACACAAATGATATAAAGAATAATACTTGTAAAAACGTCAAAAGTATGATATAATCCGTTTGTCACACAAAATTTAATTAACAAGCATTTGGAGAAGTCTCTTTATTTTTATAGAGGCTCTAATACTTATTGCTTATTTGAGAATAATGAATTTAGTAAAAATGCAAATTTCACTTCTCAAGTAAGTTGAGGTTTCTCTTGGCTTGTTAAGTTTGTTGCCGTTGTTTTAGATCAATTAAATAATAGCATTTACATTGGAGGTATTTCGCTGTCAGTTTTTTATATTTATTTAATGGCGGAGTTCATAGCCTTATTTAATATTTGGTTAGTTGAAGGCGATAATTCGGCATTTTCCAAAAGGCAAAATGCGATGGCAAAAACATTACCTCAAGACGACCTTTCGTTTCTTAAACAATCACTTGACAACGGTGCGATTTCACTTGAAGAATATAACAGAAAGAAACGTGAAATACTTAATAATTTATAAAAAGCTGGTCACAACTTAAAATTAGTTTATTATCACAGCGATAGTAATGTGACTGATATGTAAGTTTTAATTATCAACCGACAACCGATAAGAAACGGAGCCATCCCGAAATTTCGAGATGGCTCTGTTTTTATATGCCTTGAAATATGTAATTAAAAATGGTATATTAAGTTTGTAGAAATTTAACATTAAATCTCACGAAAAGGCCCCCTTGCCCTAAAAAAGTGGGTTTGCCAAAGTGCCCCCTTGCCTAAAGGGGAGAGGGAGGCTCTTGTACAAATTCAAAATATCATTTTTAGGAGCAGTGAAAGATGTTTAACTTTTTTGCAAAAGGAAATATGCGAAATGGCGATTTTTACACCCTTTGCGACGCCGACTATAACCATATTAAAAATGTTTTGCGTATGTCCGTCGGCGACCGATTTTTGATAAGCGAAAACGGGGAAAGTAACCTTTGCGAAATTAAAGAAATCACTGAAAACGAAATTATAGCCTTTATCATTGAGGAAAATTATATAGATACCTCACTTGATATAAAC
>JAZNRN010000035.1:0-11178 GCA_045590775.1 Acutalibacteraceae bacterium | reverse complement strand
TCATACCGCCTGCATTACCGTAAGTGCGATATGGATTATATTGTGCCCCAGACTGCCTTTGGGCTTGGTTTACTGCATTTCTGTATTCGGGATTGGTGGGCTCCATACGAGATGCCGTTGCAAAAGAAGTATAAGCTTGGTCAAACCAACCACGTCTGTAAAGAACAGTACCGTTCAAGAAATACCACTCGGCATTTCTGTTTTGAGGAGGAACACCATCAAGCACCTCCTGTGCCTGTTCAAGCCTACCTTGATTTATGAGTGAACGAACCTCCGGAAAATCGGATGCTGTGCTTTGATAATTATTGCTTGATTTCTTCTGCCCTTTTTTTCTTCGGCTCATAATTTCATCATAAGCCTCATTGATTTCCTTCATCTTTTCGCCTGCCAAATCCGAAAGCGGATTATCTGCATAGTTGTCGGGATGATATTTGCGAGCCAATTCTCTATATGCATCCTTTACTTGCTCATCTGTTGCATTTTTGTCAATACCTAAAATCTGATAGGGGTCTTTCATTATAAATTTAACTCCTTTTTAAACGTTTCTTCTAATCCTAAATAAATAATATTTCCTAAAATCGTTTTAAATTTTTTAACATCCAAAAGCTCAAAAGCCATTGCCGCCTCGTTGGCACAAAAATAAAGCTGTGGTACTACCCTTTCCTTTAAAAATTCGTGTGTGTTTTCCGACATCTCTGCCTTTAGAGGATTGTACGAATTGGTTTTAATGTCCTTTTGTAAATCACAGGCAGCATCGATAATATAAATATATCTTCCAATACAGTAGCCAAGCCTTTCGAGAACCCGTTTTTGCGAGGGTGTCTCACTACAAAGGGAAAGTATCAGAGAAAGAGCTTTTGCAGTAGGGTCTGCAGCCTCGTCAAGCGAAACGCTGTTTTCTTTTTCTATGATGGCTTGTTCATTTATATACTCCGAAACAATAGCTTCTATCGTCGGGTAATTTCTTGTCGCCTTTTTGTGTGCTCTTGACAAAGTCGGCAAAAGCAAATAGTAACCCAATTTCTTTATTCCTTTTTCATCAGCGATATTATCTTTCAACTTGTAGTATATCATAATCATCGCCGCCGCAGAAGGCATTTTAAGGTCCTGTGTTTCCTTACAAAAATTACATTTTTTAAGAGGATTGAAAGCACAACGCTTACGCTCAACGACACAGCAGCCATCCTTAAGTGCCATATTAAGAATTGCCAAAAAGGTGAAATCATAGCTTAATGTAAAGCGTGACAAAATTCCGTAAGACTTACCAAGTTCTTTACAAAGCGAGCAATAAACCGCTTTGTACGACTCAAACTCTTTAACCTTCATATCCTCCTTTGCCGCTCTAACATAGCCAAACATTATTTTCACCTCTTAAAAAGTTATTATATACCACCGTATTGTTCAATATATGAATAATGTGTAAAATTTAAAGCATAGGCTTCAAAAATTTACCCGTATATGATTTTTCACAGGCCGCCACCTTTTCGGGAGTACCTGTTGCAACAACCGTACCTCCCCCATCGCCGCCTTCCGGACCTAAATCAACGATATAATCAGCGGTTTTAATTACATCAAGATTATGCTCTATCACAAGGACAGTATTACCCAAATCCACGAACTTTTGAAGCACATCAATAAGCTTGTGTACATCGGCAGTATGAAGTCCTGTTGTCGGCTCATCTAGAATATAAATCGTCTTACCTGTGCTACGTTTTGAAAGCTCAGTTGCAAGTTTAACACGTTGTGCCTCACCACCCGAAAGTGTTGTTGCAGGTTGACCGATTTTAACATAACCGAGCCCTACATCATATAGAGTTTTTAGCTTTCTATAAATTTTCGGGATACTTTCAAAGAAGTACATACCCTCCTCAACAGTCATTTCAAGCACATCGTAAATACTTTTGTCCTTATACTTTACAGTCAAGGTTTCACGATTATAACGTGTACCGCCACAAACCTCACAGGGAACATAAATATCAGGCAAGAAGTGCATTTCAATCTTTAAAATGCCGTCACCCTGGCAAGCTTCACAGCGGCCACCTTTGACATTAAAGGAAAATCTGCCTGCGTTATAGCCTTTCATTTTAGCGTCCTTTGTACTGCTGAAAAGCTCACGTATATCGGTGAAAACACCTGTATAAGTTGCAGGGTTAGAACGTGGAGTTCTGCCTATCGGGGACTGGTCAATATTGATTATTTTATCAAGATTTTCAATTCCCTCTAACGACTTATACTTTCCGGGAATAGTTTTCGCTTTATTAAGCTTATTTGCCAATACCTTGTATAAAATGTCGTTTACGAATGAGGATTTACCGCTACCCGAAACACCCGTAACACAAGAAAATGTGCCGAGCGGAATTTTAACATTTATATTTTTAAGGTTATTTTCTGCCGCACCTTTGACAGTCAAAAAGCAACCGTTTCCTTTGCGACGATTTTTAGGCACTTCAATTTTCTTTCGACCCGTGAGATAGTCCGAAGTAATAGAATCTTTACACTTCTCAAGATTTTCCAAATCACCCGAATATACAACATTACCTCCGTGAATACCTGCACCGGGACCAATGTCAACAATATAATCAGCCGCACGCATTGTGTCCTCGTCGTGCTCAACCACAATTACAGTATTTCCTAAATCACGAAGCCTTTTAAGCGTGCCGATAAGTCGCTCGTTATCCCTTTGGTGAAGACCAATACTAGGCTCATCAAGAATATACAAAACTCCCATAAGTGAAGAACCTATTTGAGTGGCCAAGCGTATTCTTTGACTCTCTCCGCCTGAGAGCGTACCCGAAGAACGAGATAAATCGAGATAATCAAGACCGACACTTTTAAGAAAAGATAAGCGTTCCTTAATTTCCTTTATAATCGGCTTTGCAATCATTTCGTTTCGCTCACTAAATTTCAGTGTTTTAATAAAATCAAGCTCTTTTACAACCGACATATCGCAAAACTCTTTGATGTTTTTACCGCCAACAGTCACAGCCAAGTATTCGGGTTTTAGCCTTGCCCCCTTACACTCGGGGCAAACCGAGTCGGTCATAAGAGCTTCTAGCTCGTTTCTTGAATATTCACTTGTCGTTTCTTTATATCGGCGTTCAAGATTGTTTACAATCCCCTCAAACGCAGCGTAATATGTGCCACCGCCAATTATCGTGTTACGGTAAAGCTTTATTTTTGTGTCGCCTGTACCATAAAGAACCCTATTTTTAGCCTCATCGCTTAAATCCTTCCAAGGAGTATTTACATCAAAACCATAGTGGTCTGCAAGCCCTTTATAGTACATCTCGGCGATACTGCTGGCATCGGGGTTAAACCAAGTGTTAACACCCCAACCCGATGCTTTTATACAGCCGTCAAGCAATGACTTGTCCTCATCGTGAATAATAAGCCTGGGGTCAATATTTTTAAAAGAACCGATACCTGTACAAACAGGACAAGCACCCAAAGGATTGTTAAAGGAAAACATTGTAGGAGTAAGCTCGGGAATACTGATGCCGTGTTCATCACAAGCGTAGGTTTGAGAAAACTGCATTTCCTCGCCACCAATTACATCAACTGCAACAAGTCCACCTGAAAGCTTTACAGCAGTTTCAATACTGTCACTCAATCGTGAAACAACATCTTCTTTTATTACAAGTCGGTCAACTACAACCTCGATCATGTGCTTTTTGTTTTTTTCGAGTTTGATTTCTTCCGACAAATCATAAATATTGCCATCAATTCTAACCCTTGAATAGCCCGATTTGCGAAGTGATTCAATTTCCTTTGTGTGTTCACCTTTTCTGCCCTTTACTATGGGAGAAAGCACCTGAAATTTTGTGCCGACAGGCGATTTCATTACAATATCAACTATTTGGTCGGTGGTTTGCTGACTGATTTCCTTTCCGCAAACAGGACAGTGAGGCACACCAACTCGTGCATATAAAAGACGCAAATAATCGTAAATTTCGGTAACAGTACCGACAGTAGAACGTGGATTTTTAGAGGTTGTCTTTTGGTCTATTGAAATAGCGGGAGAAAGTCCCTCAATAGTATCAACATTTGGTTTTTCCATTTGTCCCAAAAACTGTCTGGCATATGAAGACAAGGATTCAACGTACCTGCGTTGTCCCTCGGCATAAATTGTATCAAAAGCAAGAGATGATTTGCCACTACCCGAAAGTCCGGTAAAAACAATCAACTTATCTCTTGGTATTTCGACATCAATATTTTTCAAATTGTGCTCATTAGCACCCTTAATAATTATTTTATCATTTGCCATATTATCTCACCTACATACAACATCATTTTACGACAAAATATTTTTAAAGTAAATACTTTTTTTATTATTTACACAAAATAAAAAATATGTTAATATAAATAAAAAATATACGGAGAATTAAAATGGAAAAAATCGCAAGCTTTACTGTTAATCACGATACCCTCACACGTGGGCTTTACATTTCCCGAATTGACGGAGATATTGTGACCTATGATATAAGAGCAAAAATTCCCAATGGTGGGGACTATCTCGAAAACCCTGCTATGCACACTATTGAGCATATTTTTGCAACATTTGTCAGAAACAGTATTCATAAAGACAGCGTGATTTATTTTGGTCCTATGGGTTGCAGAACGGGATTTTATTTGCTTCTTCGTGATGATGTAAGTGAAAATGAAGCTATACTTCTTGTGAAATCCGCCTTTCAATTTATTGCCGACTTTGAGGGCGAAATCCCGGGCAACACACGTATTGAGTGCGGAAATTATTTGGAGCACGACCTTGCAACCGCAAAAAAAGAAGCCCAAGAAATGACAAAAGTGCTCGAAAATTGGCGAGCAGAAGATATGAAATATCCGGTATGATTTTAGCCTAAACTTGTTTACTTGCATCTCATTTTTATAAAAGGATTTCTAATGTCTATGACAAACTCAAAATTCAAAATGACAAAATTGGCTTGCTATACAGCGTATTTCACAATGTCCTCTGTGTTTTGTGTGCCGCCGATTTTGTTTGTAACGTTCCGAGAATTGTTTGGAATTTCTTATACACTTCTTGGTACGCTTGTGTTGGTAAATTTCTTTACACAGCTTGGTATTGACCTTATTTTTACAATATTTTCAAAGTGTTTCAATACAAATTTAGTTGTCAAAATCACACCGCTCATTACAGCCATTGGACTATTTGTGTATGCACTTATACCTACGCTGTTTCCCAATATTGCTTACTTCGGATTATTGATTGGTACAGTTATCTTTTCGGTGGCTTCCGGATTGTCAGAGGTTTTGTTAAGCCCTACAATAGCCGCTATTCCCTCGGATAATCCACAAAGAGATATGAGTATGCTTCATTCTCTTTATGCTTTCGGCGCCTTTACTATGATTGTTATTAGTACATTATTTTTAAAAATTTTTGGCGGAGATAATTGGATGTATCTCATTATCTTCCTAGGATGTTTGCCAATCATAGCTGCCATATTGTTTATGCTGTCTCCAATGCCGGATATGGAAAACGACTCATCAGTCGTCACTTCAAAAGGAGGCAAAAAACATCGAAGCATAGGACTTGCACTCTATGTGGCTTGCATTTTCTTCGGAAGCTGTGCCGAGAACACTATGACTAATTGGATTTCTACATATATGGAAAATGCGTTGGGAATAAGTAAAACTGTCGGCGATATTCTCGGTGTAGCAATGTTTGCCGTCCTTCTCGGAATCGCTCGTATTTCCTATGCTAAATTCGGCAAAAATATTTGTATAACACTGCTTATTAGTATGTTGGGCGCATCTATTTGTTATATAACTGCCGGACTTTCTGACAATGTAATTGTAGCCTTTATAGCTTGTATCCTGACGGGATTATGTACATCTATGCTATGGCCCGGAGCGCTTATTATGATGGAAGAAAAAATACCCAACGCCGGTGTTACAGCATTTGCTTTAATGGCAGCAGGCGGAGACCTCGGCGCATCGTTATCTCCACAGCTTTTGGGTGTCGTTGTCGATAATGTATCGGTAACTGCTTTCGCCGCAAAGCTTGGAAATACATTAAACATATCTGCCGAACAAGTTGGACTCAAAGTCGGTATGCTTGTCACCGCCCTCTTCCCAATCATTGGCACACTAATCGTTGTGATGATTATAAAGCATTTTAAGAAAAATGCCATACAAATGTAACTACATTTAATGAAAAAAACGAGTAATTAAATCACTAAATTTTTCGCAATCTGCAATACACCATTTTTTACAATTTTTAAGTGAATTTATAACGATAAATTGGCAAAAAATATTCGAAAAAGGAAGGAGTGAGAATATGCCGGACAAGTTTATTTTACATTCGGCTTACAAGCCCACAGGTGACCAGCCGGAAGCCATTGAAAAGCTGACAACAGGTGTTAAAAACGGTTTTAAGGAACAAACCTTGCTCGGTGTTACGGGTTCAGGTAAGACCTTTACTATGGCAAATATTATTGCTAATGTGAACCGCCCGACACTCGTTCTCGCTCACAATAAAACCTTGGCTGCTCAGCTATGTACTGAATTTCGGGAATTTTTTCCTGAAAATGCGGTGGAGTATTTTGTTTCTTACTATGACTATTATCAGCCGGAAGCCTATATTCCGGGTACTGACACATATATTGAAAAGGATTCATCTATAAATGATGAAATCGACAAGCTACGCCATAGTGCTACCTGCGCTTTAAGTGAGCGTCGTGATGTTATAATTGTAGCATCGGTTTCCTGCATATATTCACTCGGCAATCCTATTGATTACAGAAATATGGTAATTTCGCTTCGCTCGGGTATGGAAAAAGGCAGAGATGAGCTTATACAGAAATTAGTTGATTTGCAATATGAAAGAAATGATATAAACTTTGTAAGAAACAAATTTCGTGTACGTGGAGACACAGTTGAAATTTTTCCCGCTTACTCGATGGAAAACGCAATAAGGGTTGAGTTTTTTGGCGATGAAATTGACAGAATTTCCGAAATCAACACCTTAACAGGTGAAGTTAAGACATTCTTAAACCACGTTGCTATCTACCCTGCCTCCCACTATATTGTACCAAGTGACAAGCTTGAAGAAGCTCTCACTGAAATTAAGGAGGAAATGGAAGAACGAGTAAAATATTTTATAGACAACCAAAAGCTTATTGAGGCACAGCGCATTCGCCAACGCACCGAATATGACATTGAAATGTTGCGTGAAATCGGTACTTGCAAGGGAATTGAAAACTATTCTCGTGTAATGGCTCGCAGACCAAAAGGCAGCACCCCCTCTACCCTTCTTGACTATTTTCCGGATGATTTTCTGCTTTTTGTTGATGAGTCTCACGTAACACTCCCCCAAGTCAGAGGTATGTTTGGCGGTGACAGAGCACGTAAAGAAAACCTTGTTGAATACGGGTTCAGACTGCCCTCTGCATTTGATAACCGCCCCCTTAATTTTGAGGAATTTTATTCTCATATAAACCAAGCTGTATTTGTATCTGCAACACCGCAAGAGTTTGAAAAAGAGCACTCGGTACAAATTGTAGAACAGGTTATTCGCCCAACAGGACTTTTAGACCCCAAAATTTCTGTACGTCCAATAGACGGTCAAATTGACGATTTGGTTGGAGAAATCAATAAGCGTGTTGCTTTAAAAGAGCGTGTCTTAATAACCACTCTTACCAAAAAAATGGCAGAAGATTTGACCGAATATTTAGAAAATCTCAACATTAAGGTTAGATATATGCACTACGACATAGACACCATAGAGCGTATGGAGATTATACGTGATTTGAGACTTGGTGAATTTGATGTTTTAGTTGGAATCAACCTTTTGCGTGAAGGTCTTGACATACCCGAAGTATCATTGGTTGCAATACTTGATGCCGACAAGGAGGGTTTCCTTCGAAGTGAGACCTCTCTTGTTCAAACCATAGGCAGAGCTGCCCGTAATGCCAAGGGCGAAGTCATTATGTACGCTGACAGTGTGACAAAATCTATGGAAAAAGCAATTTTCGAGACCGAGCGCCGACGCAACATCCAGCAAAAATACAACGAAGAAAACGGTATAGTGCCAAAAACTATTGTCAAAGACGTTTATGATATAATTGAAATCGGCGCAAAGCCCGACAGCGAAAAAACCATTTCAAAACTCTCAAAAGTAGAGCGAGAAGCAGAAATAAAACGACTCACCTTTGAAATGAAGCAGGCTGCAAAAATACTCGAATTTGAGCATGCCGCATTTCTGCGTGATAAAATCGAACAATTGCGAAAAAGCAAATGATAAACATAAGCAACCCATCCCTTCAAATCTGTATATAACCAAACCCCGAATCTGTTATTTCCTCAAATATGTTTGAGACATATTATTTTCCCATATCTGTGACCAATGTGGCGAAAAGCATATTACACTTTGACTGTTAGCGACTTTCTTGAAAACCAACGTTCAACATTTTTTTGATAAGCGTATCGTCGATATTTTCGCACAAATAAAATCGAAAGTATAGTCTCGACACTGTTTTGGGGGTATTGAATTTTTACATTTGCATATCTGCAAATATAAATTAAATAATATTTTAATTGTCAAAAACACACAATTACAAAGCTTTTGGCGTAAAAAAAGACCTTGCAAGATTTCTCCTGCAAGGTCTTTTTAATTGTTATTTTATAAATTGGGTTTACCCAAAATCAATGAAATCTAAATTATTTCATTTCCTTTATAGCTGCCTGTGTCGCGCACGGGTTCACTAACGCTTTGCTTATTTGGGTCGATAATAGCCGTGTTTTTGCGGCGTTTTCCCTCTGTTTTTAGGTGTAGTGGGTCACCCGGGTCGCCATCAAAACGCAAATACCAATCATAGCCATCTTTTGACACCACAATCTTTTCCACAAAGGCCTCAATAACACTGTCGGGAATATCGCCATCGTCATCAAAATTGGTATATTGCTCTAACGCATAGCGAAGAACTTCAAGTTTTTCTTTATAGTCGATAACAGGTGTCGTTTTATTTTGCTCAGCCTCAACCTCGGCAATTTTGTTTTGCAGTTCCATACGCCTTTGCTCTGCATCAGTTTTTCGTTTTATAAAGTCAGCTTTATCAATTTCGCCATCTGAGCGCATCTCAATTAGATTATCAATTCGACGGCCAACCCTTTCGAGTTCACGTTTGTACTCTTCAATCTGCGCGGAGTTGTCAACCGACTCCTCATTATCCCCAATGTGAGCCTCAAGCATTGAGTTTGCAAGCTCTAAAACCTTATCCTTTTGGGATAGATAGTTTCTAAAAATATGCTTTGCCATCATTTGCAGTTTCCAAAGTGGCACCATCGGTGTTTTGCAATACCCTTCGGTGGAAAGACCGCGCTTTTTTCGGCTTTCATAGGAGCCGTTATGCACAATACTATAACACAGATATGCGCCGCCTTCGGGACCATCGCCCGGTTGCCACCGCCTAAGACTAAATCTGTGACCACACTCACAAATTAGTAACTTGCCCCAAACTACGGCTCTTGGATTCTTGCCTATTCTTTTTCCTGTTTTAATGCTGGGATTTTCTGATCTTTTACTTTCCATAATTGCTTGCACCCTTTCAAAGTCTTCTACTGTAATAATCGGTTCGTGTTTGCCCTTAACCTGTAGCTTTTCAATCTCGCCGTGGTTTCTGATTTTCTTTTGGGTCAGATAATCGGGAACGTATTCCTTGCGGTAGGTGATAATGCCACAGTAAAAAGTGTTCTGTAAAACGTGGGATATATTGGTCACGTGCCACTTTTCTTTGCCCATTGCAGTTTTTCGACCTCTGCGTTCCAGTTCGTTTTTGATTTGCATAAGCCCATAGCCTTTAAGATACATATCGAACATAAGTCGCACAGTTTCGGCTTGCTCGGGGTCTATAAAGAAATCTACCTGCTTTTTACCGCCGTCGAGCTTTTCCTCGTGCCGCCTGTAACCGAGAATGTTACCGTTGCCGTAGAAAGTACCATTTTGCATAGAGGTTAATTGTCCACTTTTAACACGCACCGAAGTTTTGCGGCTTTCATCCTGAGCCAAGGTTGCCATAATGGTCAGTCGCAGTTCGCCGTCGCCGTCAAATGTTTTAATGTTGTCGTTTAGGAAATACACCTCAACACCTTTGGCTTTCAGTTCGCGTGTGTACTTGAGGGTATCGACTGTGTTTCGGGCAAAACGGGAAACCTCACGCGTGATAATCATATCAAACTTTTTCTGCTTGGCATCCCGAATCATTTTCATAAACTGCGGTCGCTTTTCGGCAGAGGTGCCCGTGATACCCTCGTCGATATATTGACCCACAAGTTCCCATTCGGGACGTGCCGCTAAAATTGGCTTGTACCAATCAAGTTGGTTTTCAAGGGCGGATATCTGTGCTTCGTGCTCAGTAGAAACACGGGCATAAATTACCACCCGTCGCTTTCCAAAATCGGAATTTAATATCATTTATTTTCCTCCTTCTTTTGTTCTCCTTTTACAAACTCGCCAATGTCCACTAAATCGCTGTAATTTTCTAAGATGTTACGGAACATAAAGGCGGAAATTTTGCCGTCGCGGTATAGCTGTTCAATAAGTTTTAGCGCAGCAAAACATAAAGCGGGATTTTTCACCATTTCAATTTTATCCATACTTTTCCTCCTTTACAAATGTGCCGCTTAGCGGTCGTGCTCTTTTTGACGTTCAAGGTATTTGTAATAGCGCTTGCAAGCCTCAATAACAAAGGCTTCAAAATCGCTCTCTTTGATTTCCGGTGCCACCGCACGAAGCTTTTCATAGTGAATTTTAAACATCGGTTTTTGGTTGGCTTTCTGCTCACTCAAAATCTCCATAATACTTTCGGGAGTAAGACCTTGCTCGGCACTCATTTTCTTAAAGCGACAGGCTTGGGATAGGTTTGGTGTTGCATCGCACTCGGAAATAGCATCAACCAAATCTTGCTGCTCAATTTCATTTAGGTAAGAAAGTTCCACCGCAGGGGTGAAAGCAATCTTGCCCTCATCAACCATATCTAAGAGTTGTTTGTTGAGATGGGTTAGGCGGATATATCTTTGAACTTGATTTTTACTATCACCGGCGGCCTTACCGATTTCTGCATCGGTTCTTAACTTCGCCCCAAGTTGGGGCGAAGTTAAATCTGTTCGTTTCCCTTGTTTAGAAAGCGCATCCATTTTCATCTTGTAAGCAAACGCCTTTTC